>SKHV01000422.1 GCA_007116765.1 Prolixibacteraceae bacterium
CTGATTTAATGAAACTTACATCAATGTCAAGTATTTTTCTGTACTCTTCATTTCAGTTTCATGAGATACATTTTTTTAATGCACCGTTCGATAATACTATACGAGTAAAAAAACTTTGATATATAATAGTCTGATCCAATATCAATTAAAAGGAATAAAAAAACAACGATTACCCAAAACCCTTGATAAAACTTGCTTATATGGCTTTAGTAATGTAAATTTGAATTGTTATTAGATAACAAAAACGTTCTAACAAAATATAAAATTAACCGCATTTTATCCTGTTCTTGGTAAACTCAACACAAAAACAAAACCGAGTAAAGCTTATGGATGTAATGACAGGCCTTGTAGTTTCGATTTATTTCGGAATGAGTAGTTTACTACCGGTGGAAGTCAAATCATTCAGGCGCTCAAATCCTGTTTAATCGGGGTTTTATTCAATCAGGATGATGCGGTTTTTTTGTGTCTAAAACCCATAGTACTCTTATACTCCTTAAACAAAAGCATATTTGTTCATTTGTTTATAAATCAGAACCGATTAGTTCAAATCCACACCAAAGTTTTCATACTTAACTTTCCATCCGGGCTGAGAGTTAAAAACATCTTTCCCAGAGGATGTTGTATAATTACACATCATAGCTACTGCGGCTAAAAGTCCTCCATTACCGGGCAAATATAAGGTAAGATCATTGTCCTGATAGTTATGCCCGTTTAGTAAATAGGTATTTTTTTGTGTGTCCATAAGCAAATAATCAATTGCTTTGTCGGGTTTATCCAACACACTTGCACACATAGCGGCTAGTGGAAAATCCCATCCCCAACAGGTTTCCCATTCCCATAACTCTTCAAGCTTATCAAAAGTATTCAGCAATACATCACGACTTATATAATCGGTTAAAGGCAAAAAGCCTGCAATGCCAAGCACTATAGGATGGTCGGTCAAATATATTGGATTGGTATACGAATCGGTAGCATCTTCGGTAAATAAGTAGAGTCCTTCATTTTGGGGTAATTCCGATAAATTGTCAATCACATGCTGCCATTTTTCGTTTGCTTCCAAACCCAGCTCCCTACGTTGATTCTGTGCGGTTTGAAGTCCCCACTTCCAGTATGCAAGTTCAAAAACCGGATTAATGGTTTTTTCGGGTGCGAAGCGCTCCTGAGCAGGTATCAAGGCCGGACCAAGCACATATCGCTCATTTTCAGGTTCCCAACGGGCATACGAAGCCATAAAGTCGGCAGTGGCTTCAATTAAAGGATAATACTTCTCAATAATTTCGATATTACCCGAATTACGATAAAGCAATTCGGTAAAATATATAATATGCGGTTGTTGCCAGATAAGAAAAACTCCTATAGTGCTGGGACTTTCGTCGCCCGAAGGATCGGTCATTTTTTGCCAGCGTACACCTTCAAAGCCCTGATATTCGGCAGTATGTTTTGCCTTTTCGTAAACGTCAGCGTAATATTGAAGTTGTTCCTCCATTAAGTGTGATCGGTTCCAAAGAATGTAATGAACTGCATGCCACCAGTGCATTTCGAGATGAAACTTCCCATACCAGCTATTGCTTGTTAGTCCGGTTTCCTGTGCCGGTAATGAGCCACTGGTTTGAATTTTGGTAAGGTATTGTGATAATATCACCCGGCGCTCCAGTTCGAGTGCACGTACATCGCTACTACCTGCAAAATCAACTGCCGCACCGCTGTACCAAAAATCGGACCATTGCCTGCGGTTGTTCTGCGCTGTTTGTGCAAACGAAGGCAACTCAATATTTTCATTTTCAGGTGAATAATAGCAACTCAGCTCAAATACTTGACTATCGGGCGAGGGCACAATACGATATGCATGCTCACATGTTGCCGTAAGATTTGCATTGCTTTCCCATTTAATTTTTGCAAAATAGCTGTCGGCATGGAGTGTGCGCTCGAATACAGCTTCATTTTCAGTTTTATGAATAATTTGAGTATGATGACCTTCGTGATGATTAAAATCGTAACCTGAGTTAAATTTACCTCTCGCCGGGTAAGGAAACTTCACTGAAACATTCAGTCTCCCCTGCTCTATTAGTTCCGACTCTATCCTAAAACTTACCATGTCGTGCGACTGATGACTATAAGTAATAACTTTAACAGGAATATTTTCTATTTCGAACGTGCTTGAAAGCTCACCGATCCACATATTCAATTGCTGACGGGCATTTTGAATTGATTCAATTTGAACAATTTCATTATGTTTGTCAAGCAATTCAAGACCGATAACCCCAAGATGTAATCGATTAGGATTTTCACGCAACCATTCTGTAGCACCATACTGGCGCTCATCATCGATCGGAGAAAACTGATACCAATACGGAACAGAATCATTGCCAACCTGATAATACTTTACCACATCATCTAACACATAATCCTGAGTGTTTGGAAAAGAATGCCATGCCCATTGTGAAAATGTTCCTGTTGAAATGCCGTTTTCGTAATACTCGGGAAACGACTGCATACCGGTAATATCGGCAGTAAAAGCAAATTCGCCATTTCCTACTGTCAAAGTTGACAAATTATCAATTGAATTGTGAACCACCGTGTGTCGTAAAACTACTGACTCACGATCAATTTTATTGCAAGCGCTTATGACTACTATAATAGAAATTAAATAAAAATAAACCAGAATCTGCTTCATCATTATAATACTTTATATGATTTATAAAATACATTGCCTCACAAATTTAGTTTAAATTCAGGGTAATTAAAAAGCTTATAAACTGAATGCCTTGTTCAAGGTACTAAATTCATTACATTCTACTTTCCGTTGCAAGTATTGAGGAAATAATAAAACTTTGACAAACCTGCAACTGTAAAATATTTACTCATTCATTGCTACACTTCGAGGTTCGATTTTTCACAAAATATTTTGAAATTAATTTTAAACAGCATATTTTTGACTGACCGTTTAGTCATTTAAGATTTAATATTATGTCGCCACGCACAACAAAACAATACGAAGAAATTAGAAATAATAAGTTTGAGCTTATTAAAAATACTGCTTTGAAGCTTTTTGCAAAAAAAGGGTACCACGCTACAACCATTAGTGCTATCGCTAAAGATGCCGGTATATCAAAAGGTTTAATGTACAACTATTTCGACAGCAAAGATGAATTGGTTATAGCTCTTTTCAACGATTACATTAAAATACTTACGGGTTTGCTTAACCCCAATAACGACCATGAAATCACCAACGAGGAAATGAGCGATTTCTTCAGCTTATTTGTCAAGTCGTTAAGTGAGAATAACGACTATTGGAAACTGTTTTTTCAACTTTCGGTACAGCAAGAAGTTATTTCAATAATGTTTTCAAAAATAAGAAACAATAAGGTTTTTGAAGAAAACCTCAAGCTTTTATCATCATACTTTTTTGAACGTTTCGAAAATCCTGAACAGGAAATGATGCTCTTCAATTCAGTAATAAAAGGCTTTTGCCTTGTTTATGTCTATACTCCTGAATCCTTCACCAATGACTCGCTTAATCAATTTATCGACAGGCTTAAATCGATGTTTATACGTGAAAAACTTAAGAGCGGTTTAAGTACAGAAACAAGCCATTCATCGTTTAAAATTAATGATTCATTGAAAAAAAGTTTTATATAAAACCAACACGAAATACTTTTAATGCAAAAATTACAAATAAAAAATACCATGAAAACACAAACCAATTTTTTACTAATTACATCCTTTTCCTTGCTAATCTTACTAGGAGCAGCACTTGGTGAACTGTTTGCAGCCGAAACAGCCAAGAGCATAATTGAAAAAATGGAAGAC
Source organism: Prolixibacteraceae bacterium (assembly GCA_007116765.1). GTDB lineage: Bacteria > Bacteroidota > Bacteroidia > Bacteroidales > Prolixibacteraceae > Roseimarinus. The sequence continues at coordinate 3,811 of SKHV01000422.1, forward strand.
CAAATGAGGGGCGAATCTTCATATTTCGAAATGACCATGACTACCGTGCGTCCACGCTACACACGCGATGTATCGTTAAAAACATGGACTAAGGGCGAAGAGTATTCTATGATCCTGATTACTGCCCCGGCGCGCGACAAAGGCACATCGTTTTTGAAGCGGGGCAACGAAATATGGAACTACATGCCAAACATCGACCGCATGATAAAGATGCCGCCCTCAATGATGTCGCAATCGTGGATGGGCAGCGATTTTTCGAACGATGACCTTGTTCGGGAAAGCTCGAACATTAACGACTATTCACATTCCATATTACGGGAAGAAGCGATCGACGGTTTCGAATGCTGGATACTTGAGCTAATCCCCCACCCCGAATCGTCGATAATTTACAGCAAGGTACTAATTTGGGTTGCCAAAGAAATTTATGTGCAGCTAAGAATTGAGAATTACGACGAGGATGATTTTCTGGTTTCGACCTTAAATTTTAAAGAAGTAAAAGAAATGGGGGGAAGAATCATTCCTACACTAATGGAAATGATACCGGCCGATAAACCCAATCAGAAAACCACGTTGAAATATGCCGATGCTAAATTCAACATCCCTATAGAAGAAAGCTTTTTCTCGGTACAAAACCTGAAAAACATCCGATAAAAATATAGCCATGAAAACACTCATTATATTAGCCTGGCGCAACATTTGGCGGAACAAACGACGTTCGTTCATCAGCATTGCCTCGGTACTTTTTGCTGTTCTTTTTGCCATTTCTGCCGACTCGTTTGAGCGTGGTTCTTATGAACTCATGATTCAAAATATGGTGAAATTCAGCACCGGCTACATCCAAATACAAGATGTACTTTACGATGAAGAGCCAAGCATCGACAATTCAATGCTTTACGATGACGATCTAATGGGAATAATCGACGAGTTTGAAGGCCGCATTTCCTATGTAGTGCCACGCATCCAGAATTTTGCACTCGCTGCAAATGAAAACAAAACCAGGGGCATTGTAGTAATGGGAATTGACCCTGAAAAAGAAAACCAATTCAACGAGCTTTCAGATAACCTGACAGAAGGCACTTTCATTAACAAATCCGATAACGAAGTAATGCTATCACAAGGACTGGCCGAAATAATGAATTTAGGTATTGGCGATACACTTATTCTTATAGGGCAGGGCTTTCAAGGTGTTACAGCATCGGGCATGTATCCTGTAAAGGGAATAGTGAAACTAAGCGTACCCGACTTGAACAACAACACGGTTTATATGCCCCTAAAAGCGGCACAGTGGTTTTATGCCGCCGAAAACAGGCTTTCTGCATTAATTGTAATGCCACAAAACCCAAACCACACATCGCGCATAGCGGAAGAACTGAATGAAAAACTCGACAACGAATGGTACACCGCACTTTCGTGGGAGTATTTATTGTCGGATATCTTGCGCATGATGCAGATGGACCGGGCAGGAAGCCAAATGATAATATACATACTATACATTGTAATTGGCTTTGGCCTTTTTGGCACAATACTTACAATGATGTTGGAACGTGCAAAAGAATTCACCATGCTAATTGCCATTGGCATGAAACGATTCCAACTGGCTATAGTATGCATCTTCGAATCGTTTTTCCTGAGTTCTGTTGGGGCAATAATAGGTATAATAGCAACCATCCCCTTTGTGCTCTATTTCAATTACAACCCCATACCTCTGACCGGTGAAATGTCCAATATTATAGAAGATTATGGTTTCGAAGCCGTTATGCCTGCTTCTGCCCATCCTTCAATCTTTGTTCAGCAAGCGGTTACCATTTTTGTGATTGCACTCTTAATTGGTCTCTACCCAGCGTACAAAGCATTCAGAATTAAAACTGTAACCGAATAAAACCACATAAAATGAAAACACTCATTAAAATATCGTGGCGCAATGTATGGAGAAATAAGGCCAGAAGTATAGTAATTATTCTAGCCACAGGCTTTGGTTTGTGGGGTGGAATTTTTGCAACGGCATTAATGTCGGGCATGATTCAGCAACAATTTGACTCAAGCATACGTAATCAGGTTTCTCACATTCAAATACACAATCCCGAGTTTGTTAAAGAAAAGCAAGCTGAATATTCCATTCACAATGCCAAACAAATTACTGATTTCATAGAAAACAACGAGAAAGTTTTTTCATATGCAGAACGAACCCTTGTTAGTGGTATGCTTGCAACAGCATCAATGACATCGGGAGTTGAACTATACGGTATATACAAATCACAGGAAGAAATCACTACCAGCTTCAAAGATAACCTTATTGAAGGTGATTATTTCGAGTCGATAAGTCGTAACCCCGTTATTATTGGAAAATCGCTGGCCGATAAAATGAATATCTCTATTGGAAACAGAATAATACTCACATTTCAGGATTTGAATGGGGATATTACTTCCGCTGCTTTCAGAGTTTGTGGAATTTATCAAACATCGAACAGTATGAACGACGGTCGAAATGTATTTGTAAAAAATACCGATTTAGCGGCACTAATTGGAAGCGATGATATAGTAAATGAAATTGCAATTCTGCTGCATAACATTGATAATGTAAATGCTTTTAGCGAAGAACTTAATTCTCGTTTCTCTGGAAACGAAGTAAGAACATGGTATCATATTTCGCCCGATTTGAGTTTCATGAACGAATTCTCGGGCATGGCATTAATGATCCTACTCATCATAATCCTATTTGCATTGGCATTCGGATTGCTAAACACCATGCTTATGACCATTTTTGAACGCACACGCGAACTGGGAGTACTTATGTCGGTTGGTATGAGCAAACTTAGGGTGTTCACCATGATTTTGCTCGAAACGTCTTTTCTTGTTGTAATTGGTTCTGTTTTTGGAACTATAATAGGTGCATTGACTGTTGCTTTGACAAGCAGAAGAGGAATTGATTTATCGGGATTTGGTGCCGAGGCCATGTCGGAGTTTGGATTCGATTCTGTTATTTACCCAACTCTCGACAACATGTTCTACCTTAATCTGGCCATTTTAGTGCTGATAACTGCCATTTTATCGGCCGTTTACCCGGCACGAAAAGCGCTTAAACTAAACCCTGCCGATGCAGTACGCAAAGAATAGATAAACCCAATATTAACACTTAATACATACAGCCATGTCAGTAATTAAAACAGAAAAAATAGTAAAAATATACAACTCAAAGCATTTACCGGTTAAAGCATTAAAAGGGGTTGACATTGAAATTGAGAAAGGTGAATTTACAGCAATAGTTGGTCCCTCGGGCAGTGGGAAAACAACACTGCTGAACATTATCGGGGGACTTGACAAACCTACCGAAGGGAAAGTTTTCATTGACAATGAAGAAATTACCCAACTGACAGACAGTAAACTAATCGATTTCAGGCTGAAAAACATAGGCTTTGTTTTTCAGTCGTACAACCTTATTCCGGTACTCACAGCCAAGGAGAACGTATCGTTCATCATGCTGCTCCAAAAGAAAAGCCAAAAAGAAATGGACCAACGTGCCGAAGAACTGCTCAACGAAGTTGGGTTGAGCGACAAATTCAATGTACGTCCAAACAAACTCTCGGGAGGCCAGCAGCAGAGGGTAGCCGTGGCAAGGGCTTTGGCATCGCGGCCTAAGTTTATACTTGCCGACGAGCCTACTGCAAACCTCGACACCGAGTCGGCCTTTAACCTGCTCGATATTATGGCAAGGCTAAACAAAGAAGAAAATATCACCCTTATTTTCTCAACCCACGACCAACGTGTAATTGAACGTGCAAGGCGTGTAATTACTTTGGTTGATGGTGAAGTGAGCAGTGACGAACATTTTGACAGATAGCTTATGAACCGGTTTCTCATTACCATATCGGCATTTTTCCTATGTTACGCATCTATCGCTCAGAACAACAACAATGTTTTCGGCGTAAACGAAAACGAGCGCAATTTTAGGTTCAGGGGCTATTTAAAAGAAATGCCTTCGCTTGAATTCAACAACATAAACGATGACATTCATTTTAACAACATTGTTCACAATAGATTGAATTTCAGTTACGAACACAACAGAAACCTCAACTTTGTTTTTGAGGTGCGAAACCGCTTGCTTACGGGAAACATGGTGAACGACTACAACGCATTAATGATAGAATCCCTTAAAAACGATAACGGCTTTTTCGATGCATCCTTTGTGCCCCTTTCGGGCGATAAGTACATTTGGCATCTTAACCCCGACCGTTTTTACATTGATTGGCGCAACAACAACTGGCAGGTACGCCTTGGGCGTCAAAGGATAAACTGGGGGATAAATACGGTGTCGAACCCCAACGACCTGTTCAATAATTATTCGTTTTTCGATTTTGATTACGAAGAACGCCCCGGAGCCGATGCCTTGCGCATTCAGCACTACACGGGCGATATGTCGAGGCTCGAATTTGCGCTTAGCCCCGGCCGTGAATTGGAAAAATCGGTAGCCGCAATGATGTATGCCTTTAACACCAATGCTTACGACATCCAACTCGTTGCCGGTTATTACCGCGAGCGTACCGCCCTGGGGGCAGGATGGGCAGGAAATATCAAAACCAGTGGTTTTAAGGGCGAGGCAACGCTATTCAACAGCATCGACAAAATGGATTCAATGACAATAGTAGCTGCTGTTTCGTTCGATCATTTATTTGGTAACGGTATCTACGGCTTTGTTGAAATGCTTTACAACGGGGGGCATACCGCTAATACAGCAAACCTGCTCATGATGACCGAACCCATGACAGCCGACAATATTTTCATTTCAAAATATGCCATTACGGGCAGTGTAATGTACCCTATCTCCCCTATCCTTTCGGCCTCGGCAGCAGCTATGTACATGCCCGATATGGATGCATGGTATGTAATGCCAAGCCTTTCGTGGTCCGTTGCAAGCAATTTCGATTTGCAATTATTGATGCAGGTTTTTCAGTTAGAGAATGAAGCAAGCCGCTTACGTGCAGCTAATGCCTACTTGCAATTGAAGTGGTCGTTCTAAGAATTGAAGAAATTGGTTAAAACATTTACGATTTTCTCACACGCGCGACAAGTAAAAAAAGCGCACTGCTAATACCCGCTACAATTAAAAAAAATGCGGCAACAAGCAATTTTCTGTTCAAACTTATGCGCGGATCGAGAACTGATAAACCAGGGTTTTCAGCATCATAATAAACCATAACCGACGGTTTATTTTTATATTCAATTGCTCTTTCTTTTGCATCAGCAAGGTTTGGGAACAAATTGCTAGCGTATGTACCGGCATACACTACATCGTTCTCGTACCATTGTTCTTGCACCATGTAGCGATATTTCAAGTCAACCTTGAATTTCAAATCTTCACTCTCAAAATTTAAATCTTCACTCAGAGGGACTTCAACCATATCCTGCAAAGCCAACACCGAAACATCGGTAATTACACCTTGTGTATGGTGATAATTGCTGATTTTATTAAACTCGTGATAATGATAGAATGACATGATAAGGAGTAATAATGCTCCAATATTCATTAAAGCAATTCCTGTTATTGCTACATAGCGAATAATTTTATTCCTAAAAATGGAATTCTTTTGCATGACAGAAAGGTTTAGTTAAGCAAATGTAGCATTTTTATAATGCGCTGAACAGTAGACAAAATAAAAAAATTCTCTCAGCTGTAAAATAAAATTATGACAAATCTTAATCGATAATCTCCATTTTTTTCATTAGAAATGTAGCATTCATAGTGTTGGTAACACCATTTCGCAGGGTATAGTCGAAATGCATTTCATCTTTATCAATTTCAATTTCGAAACACTGATTCTTGATTTTATCTGGAAAATTGGTTTCAAGTTCAGTAAGTTTCAAATCGTGTGTGGCAATTATTGCCTTACAATTTTTTGCAATCAGCTTTTGTATAAGTTTCTGAGAACCCAGAAGCTTATCGACTGAATTTGTGCCTTTGAGTATTTCGTCAAGTATAATCAACATTTCGCGCCCGTGCTCAATTTCAACAAGAATGGTTTGTAAGCGTTTCAGCTCGGCAAAGAAATACGATTCGTCGTCGAATAAAGAATCGGTTGTGCGCATGTTTGAAAAAACTTCAGCCGGCTTAAAATGCATTCTTTGGGCGCACACCGGTGCACCGCACATTGCCAGCAGCATATTGACCCCCACCGTGCGCAAAAAAGTGCTTTTGCCGGCCATATTTGCTCCGGTTATAATTATCACATTGTTTTCAGGCGAAAAGCTGAAGTTGTTATTTATTCGCTTATCGGCATGTAAAAGCGGGTGTCCCATTTGTTCGGCCTCGATGAAAAAATCAGAATTGACCGGCCGAGGAAACGAGTTCTCCTGATAATTATAGGTAAAGTTCGATAAGGAATTTAGTGCATCGATAAACGAAAGAGCATAAGACCACTCCGGAAGGTGCGTTTTATTTCTATTATGCCATTTGATTATCCTGTATGAGCACATTAAATCCCATGCAATTACTACATTCAGCACAATTCCAATAATGTTATTCCGGTTATCAAAAGCATCAACTATTCTACTCAATTTCCTAATTTCAACTGAAGGCAGACCATTTTCTTTTAGCTGCTTCGATATTTCATTTCCTTCATCAGAAATCCAGTTTTTGCATTCTATCAATCGTAGTAAATGCGTGTATTTTTTTAGAATATCAATTCGCTTTCCAAAGCTTTGATAAATGCGGCTAATGTTTTTCTTCTCTACTAACCAAAAACAGAACTGAATAATGCCTGAAAAAATAAATAGTGCCGAAATACCTGTAAAAATCCAATATAGTAAAGAAAGTACAGCTATTGCAGGAAGTATAAACAACAAAAACAGAGTGATTTTTTTAGTTTTTAAATGAAAATCGTCCTTGCTCCATGATTCAAACAATTCGTTTTCATTTTCCTTTTCTGAATACATTTTCCCAAGAGCCGCAAATTTCACACGCCAACTCAAATCTTCCGCCAACTCAGTAATTATTTTTTGTCGGTTTTCGATTTGTTTGGGCTCCAATATAGGTCGCATTAACATTTTGGCAAGAGTTTGCTTTCCCGAAGGCGTAACCGTTCGGTTCAAAAATTGGAAAAGTGAACCACGCCCAAAAATATCAAGATCATAAGAATTAAAATGGGTGGGATCGACAAACTCAGCACCCTCGTCAAATTGCTTATAGTGATGACTAAGAGCCTCTATTTCGAGCTCGAATATTTTCTTTTTATTTTCGTGATACTGTTTCAAAAAGCTAACTTTTTGAAATTGCTTCAATAAAACGAGAAAAATAATCAGTGGCAAAATAATAATCACTACAGCCAAAAGTTGACTGTAGGACCATAATAAAACAGGAGCTCCAAAAATGATAATGAAAAACAACAACCTGCCTAACGACAAATAAAGAAGTTGATGTTTAAATGTTTTGATTTTTTGCCTGGCAAACTCAATTTGCCCTGTATAGGTATTTTTCCTATTGCTCATTGCCATACTATTTAAAAGTATTTACCAATAAGGTTCGAAGCAATTGCAACTGTAATTGTTATAAAAATCAACGCGATCATTATGGGTTGTGTATGCTCGGGCAACCACCCTTCTTTTTTTGAAAGTTGCTTGCGTTGTAAATGAAAATCGAAAAACAGCAGTAATTTATAAATTCCCCATGCCACTAATATTCCGAATAAAGCTCCGGTAATTACATCGAATGGGTAATGCACCGCTAAATAAATACGTGAATACGATGTAAGTATAGCCCACAATATAAAGAAGACCCATATTCGCTTTCGTCGCGACAAAAAGCCAAGTAAAAAAGCCAAAGCAAACGAGTTGGCTGCGTGGGCTGAAAAATATCCGTACAAGCCACCTTTATTGGCAGGAATATTTAAGAGTCCGTTAAGCATGGGCTGATGTGTTGGTCGTAATCGTTCAGTCAGGCTTTTTACAATTCCTGAACCCTGGTCGCATATTACTATGGCCAAGGCAAGAAAAATAATTACCCACAACGACTGGAGTTTATACCTGCGCACAATCACATACAACAACAACACATAAAGCGGATACCAAATTTGCTTATTGGTAAACAATGTAAAAAAATAGTCAAAATAAGATGAATTCCAACCATTTATTGCCATAAGCCACTGAGTATCTATCCTGTTAAGCCAATCTAAAAAAGCCATATTACTTGTTTATCATGTTCCAGATTTTATCTTTTAGTTGCTGAATATTAAAACCAGTAACCGAAGATATAAAAATGTGTTCAATACTTTTAAGTTCTTTGCTAATTTCCTTCATTAACTCCTCGTCGAGCATGTCGGATTTAGCAATTGCCAGTAAACGCTGTTTGTCGAGTAATTCAGGGTTATACTGCTCCAACTCATGAATCAATATATTGAATTCATCCAAATGATTTTTACTATCGGCAGGTACCATGAAGAGCAACATTGAGTTTCGCTCAATGTGCCTAAGAAATCTTAACCCTAAGCCTTTTCCCTGATGAGCACCTTCTATAATGCCGGGTATATCGGCCATTACAAACGAACGACTTTCGCGGTGCCCTACAATACCTAAATTTGGCACTAGGGTAGTAAACGGATAATCGGCAATTTTGGGTTTTGCTGCTGACACTACCGAAAGTAAAGTAGATTTTCCCGAGCTTGGGAAACCCACCAAACCCACATCGGCGAGTACTTTAAGTTCGAGCACACACCACCCTTCAGAAAATTCTTCGCCAGGCTGAGCATAACGAGGAGTTTGATTGGTAGACGATTTAAAATTCACATTTCCCAGACCGCCCCGACCACCTTTCATTAGTATTTTTTCTTCATCGTGGTGAGTCACTTCGAAAATAAATTCACCTGTATCCCCATCTTTCACCACTGTGCCCAAGGGCACATCAATTATCACGTCTTCGCCATCGGCACCGGAGCTGCATTGTCGACCACCCGACTCGCCGTGTCCGGCAAAAATGTGTTTTTTATATTTTAGGTGGAGCAAGGTCCACATTTGTTCGTTTCCACGCAAAATAACATGCCCTCCACGCCCTCCGTTTCCACCATCGGGACCTCCTTTTGCTTCAAACTTTTCACGCCTCATGTGCCGCGAACCGGGACCGCCGTTACCTGAACGAAACAAAATTTTTACATAATCGATAAAATTATTATCTGCCATTTTTTCTTCAATATTTTCAGCAAAGATAACAAAACATAAAGAGCCGTTTAACAAAATCTGACCTGGTAATTAAATAATAGCAAATGATTTTGCATTTTTGCAACATTTACTACAACATTAAAAAAAAATTCATTTATCAATAATCCAAATTATTATTGAGACAAACTAACTTAAAGGAAAGTAGAACAAACAATTCAGCATTTTTAGAATATGAAAACAAGAGCAAAATTGGCCAATAAAAATCAAAAACAGCTGCTGCCCATACTTTTCACTACTATGTTTGCCTCGTTTATGAATCCTTTTATGCTTTCGGCCGTAAACATTGGCTTACCCGACATACAAGAATATTTTAGCTGCAGCGCAACTACTTTAAGCTGGATAAGCAATTCGTTTTTGCTGGCAAATGCCATGGTTTTGCTTCCCTTAAGCAAAGCCGCCGATATTTGGGGACGAGTAAGGTTTTTTCGTGCCGGACTTTACATTTTCACTCTCGCATCGCTTTTAACAGGTTTGAGTACCGATATTACTATGATGATGACTGCCCGTGTTTTGCAGGGTGGAGGTTCGGCACTGATGAGCGTGACCGCGCTGGCAATTATTAGCGACGTTTTTCCGGTTCAAAAGCGTGGTGTAGCATTAGGTCTCAACATAGGGGCTGTATATACAGGTCTGTCGATAGGGCCATACGTAGGAGGACTACTCACTCAAATTGGGGGCTGGCAGCTAATTTTCTTTGCCGCCATACCTCTGGGAATTACTACCATTATAATGGCTCATGTCAATCTAAAAAAAGCTTCGCACGCACCGCAAAAACAACCCTTCGACCTTATAGGCAGTTTAATGTATGCTCTTGCAATTTTTGTATTCATTTATGGAGGAGGAAACATAAGAACAACGCACGGAATAGTGATGGTAATGGCAGGAATTGCACTAATGGCTTACTTTTTTTATTCACAAAAAAGTAAAAAACATCCTGTTCTCGATGTGAAATTATTGCTTACAAACAAGCAATTTACTTTTTCAAATCTGGCTGCGCTAATTCATTATGCTTCAACATTTGGAATTGGTTTCTTGCTAAGCCTTTATCTTCAGTTTTCAAAAGGATTAAGCCCCGGAGAAGCAGGACTGGTATTGGTAATACAACCCATATTAATGGCAGTTACAGCTCCTATTACCGGCAAATTATCCGATAAAATGAATCCAGGTGTGCTTGCCTCGGCAGGAATGATTATGACCATAATCTCGCTTATTCTTATGATATTCATACAACAACATACTTCAATTACTTACATTGTGTTTACTCTGGCTATTTTAGGACTCGGATTTGGACTGTTTACCTCACCCAACACAAACGCGATAATGAGTTCCGTGCAGCGCGATAAATATGGAGTTGCATCGGGGTTGAATGCTACTATGCGCGTTTTCGGGCAAACAATTAGCATGATGATGGCTACCGTTTTTATTTCAATATTTCTCAATAAAGAACCCGTAAATACACACACAATTGGTCTTTTTATTAATAGTATGAATCTATACTTCATTTTTTTCGCAGCCATATGTGTTCCCGGAATCTGGCTTTCATTAAAAAGAGGAAAAAACATCCAAAGTTAAATACGCAGTGTTTATCGGTTAGTTTTGGGCATTCATCCATTTTTTTTATGAGAATTATATAAAGAGAAGCAAATTTGAATCAAAATTAAAAATCAATATTGCAACCTTTATAAAATCAATTTGTCATTAAAACGGATTCGAATTCCATTGAAAACTAAAACAGACATACACGAGACGTTAATTGAAGCCAGTAAAAAAGGCAACAACAAAGCAAGAAAGCAGCTGTACGAGCTTTATTCATGCGCAATGTTTAACATTTGCTACCGAATGATGAACAATCGCGAAGATGCTGAAGACATAATGCAGGAAGCTTTTGTACTTGCCTTTTCGAAACTTGGCACTTTTAGGTACGAGTCGACTTTTGGAGCATGGCTGAAACGCATTGTAATAAACACCTGTATTAATGCCATCCAAAAGCGGAAAGTTGATTTGCTGTACACCGATAATATTGCAAATTATGAGTACAACAGTAATGACAACGATGAAACCGAATGGCCGTTTACAGTAAGGGAGGTCAAAAATGCAATGAAACTGCTTCCCGAAGGAGGGCGATTAATTTTCTCACTCTACCTTTTCGAGGGATATGACCACACCGAAATTGCGCAGATACTGGACATTACAGTGTCCACATCGAAATCGCAATTTATGAGAGCAAAAAGAAGATTGATTGATTTGTTAAAGGAAAACCAATATGAGCAAGCTTGAAGATTTTATACAAAAACATAAAGAAGAATTCGATACTGAAATTCCTACACCTGAGATGTGGAATAGAATTGAAAATGAGCTCAACCACAAAAAAGTGAGAACACTTAGCTTTTGGAAAGTGGCCGCGTCGGTAGCAGCGGTTATCACAATTGCTTTAATCTCTTCGTTATACATTCAAATAAATAGCAACAAAATAAACAGCTATGCCAATATTTCAGATCCGGCATTGCTGGAATTACTTGAAACGGAAGCATTTTATGCACGTAAGGTTTCGGGCTATTTACAAGAAATAAACGACTGCTATAAAATATATCCTGAATTAAAAAATGACCTTGAATCGGATTTGAATGAACTGGACTATATGTACAAAGAATTGAAAAACGACCTTAACGATAACTTTTATAACCGTGAAGTAATTGAAGCTATGATTCAAAACAACCGTACGCGCATAGAAATGTTTGACAGGGTTCTCAATCAGATAAACTGCTAGTTGAATGGCTGTTAACCAGCACAAACCACTTGAATACATTTCAAGCGAAAGGTATAAGGAATTGAAAATAAAAAAAAAGACACTCATGAAAAATACATACAACTGCAATAAGCGATTATTCATTATTTCAACTTTCGTGCTACTTTTTGCTTCACAACAGGTATCATCGCAAGTATCGGAAAGCCAGCAAATAAGCAAAAGTTTTAAGGTGAATAACAATACAATTATCGACATTGACAATAAATATGGCGACGTTGTAATTGAAACATGGGAGGGAGATTCGGTTTATGTTGAAATCAATTACGAAGTGAACGAAAAAAGCAGAGATCGCTTACGTCTAAAAATGGATCAAATACATTTTGAACTTACACACACAGGGCACTATCTTGTAATTAACACTATAATCAGAAACAACCGAAATGCCTTACTCAATGAGATAAGAAGACTGGCTGAAAGAATAGGGGTTGGTGAGTCGCAAGTACAAATACACATGAATATTAAAGTCCCCGACAATCTCGACCTTAGAATAAAAAATAAGTTCGGAAACATATACATCGACAATTACAATGGCAATGTTAGCATCGACCTTTCAAACGGCAGGCTAAGCGCCAACGAACTTACCGGCTACGCAAAAATTAAAGTGAGTTTTGGCGATGCAATTATTCAACGAATCGATACCGGCAACCTTGAAATATATTATAGCGACATGAATCTGGCATCGGCACGCCGACTTAGAATAAACAGCAAAACGTCGAACATAACCATTACCGAAGTGAATGAGCTTTATGTTAATTCAAACCGCGATACATACCTGATTCGTATGATAAGTGATTTTGAAACTGAGGCAAACTGGACCAATTTCTCGATTAACGATTTCAAACTTAAATCGAACATTAAAATGAATTATGGCCGCCTTAACATTGACCGTATTCGTTCTTCAATCGAAAACATTTCAATCGATGCCCGTTCAACAAGCATCAGCATCATGCTCGACCCCGACACCGATATGAATTTCGACATCATCACCAATCGTGATATCGACATTCCAAACGAATCGATACTAGACAATAGCGAACAAATCAATGACAAAGATAAATTAGTGAGATACACAGGGCGTACGGCAAATATCGATATCGAAAAACCAAAACTCATTATGAACACCTCTTCGGCAAACATCAGCATTTTAAAGCACGATTAGATTATAAAGAGTTTAAAACACAAAATTAAATACCATGAAAACACAACACTTTTTACTGCCATTACTATTTTTATTCACGCTAAACAGCTGTTTCAATCATTTTACCGAGTTCGGAAATAAAGTGCTTGAAGAAGAAGTTCGGGAAATACCCTACTTCACTTCCATTACATCGACCGGAAACTTTCATGTTTTCTTTGAATATTCCGACACCACCGAAGTAGAAGTAGTTGCCGAATCGAATCTGATAGGCTATATCGAAACTGCAGTATTCAACGAAAACTTAAAAATATCTACACCATCGTTTGTGAATATTCGACCCAACTACACCATTGAGGTGTATGTTAAAGGTCCTTATCTCGATAATATTAAGCTAACCGGCTCAGGCAAAATAGAAACTGTACCCATTGATGCACTGCAACTCGATATTGCTATTACAGGTTCAGGTAATGTATTTACCGATTTCTACGGAACAGATTTAACAATGAAAATTACCGGCTCGGGAGATATTGACATTTATGCCGAAAACGAATATACAAATGCGGTGATTACTGGCTCGGGCAATATTATAGCCGAAGGAGTTACAACTGAGTCGGACTATAAAATAACTGGTTCGGGCGACATTAAGGCCTACAGTTATTACAGCGACATTACCCACATAATAACTACCGGCTCAGGCAATAGCTACGTATATGTTAACGAAGAGTTGCAAACCACAATCAGTGGCAGCGGAAACGTTTACTACAAAGGCTCACCCTACGTATCGTCCATTATTACTGGAAGCGGACGAGTTATTAATCGTAATTAATATTGAAAATTTAATCAAATGAAAATTATTTTACTGCTTTTTATACTAAGCTGCATCCACTCGCAGCTAGTGGCACAGCATTTCGATAAAATAGTCGGAGTACGCATGGGTACCTCTCCTGAGTTTTTTTATGAAAAAGAAAATTCAGAAGAAATGAGTTCATTACGTATAATGGGCGGTTTTCGTCAAGGCGGACGCCAGCTAACCGTAATGAAAATTATAAGAAACTACTCATTTGAAGAATTTCCGGCTAACGTCTCTTTCTATTATGGCTACGGCATACACACCGGCACTATAAGATGGAACGAAAAAACTATTGACAGCCATGGCTATTACTGGAAAAACAAACACGCACCGGTTATTGGTTTAACTGCTTTGGTAGGCTTACAATACCACCTAACAGGATACCCGATTTCAATTACCTGCGATGCAAAACCGCTATTCGATTTTTGGGGCTCAAGTATATTCAAATCGCACCCCTTAAACATAGCTTTTGGTGCAATTTATCATTTCTAACAATATTTACCATTTAATCACAAATAATATGAAACCATTATTCGTAATTGCTTTAATCTTGCTCATATCAGCAAATGCAAAATCACAAATCACACTGAAAATCGACGAGGCTGTTTCATCACAAAACAGTGTAATAAAATCACCTGACGAATCACCTGAAATATTTTTTTCGGAGGAAAAACAATACACAAACCACGAAATTCAAACTGTATTTAATCGAAACAAGCGCAATGGTTTTTACGGCTCAATATCGCTGGGATATTCTCCAATTGACAATAAGCACGGCGCAGTTTTTTCAAGCAGAGGCTGCATAATTATGGATCGCTGGTTTGCAATTGGCCTTGGAGGAACTGCTTTCATTAACAACATAGACAAGATTAATAATATTTACACACCGAATAATCAGGATAACCTTACCGGTGCTTATGGCGGACTAGTTCTTGAGCCCATTGCGTTTCCAATGAAACCTTTACATATTTCTTTTCCGGTACTTATTGGAGGTGGTGTAGTTGTTCCATTCAATGAATACAATCATACGACATATAATTACATCGAAGATTATTATTTTGTAATTGAACCCGGTATTGAGCTTGAAGTGAACTTTACACGTTGGTTACGCATTGCTGCTTTTGCCACTTACAGGCACACAAGCGAAATCGAAATTCCTGAGGTATCGAAAAATGCACTGCGAAGCTATTCAACCGGACTCACTTTCAAAATTGGTTTATTCTAAAATATATTCCCCCGGTTAGTTGCCAATCATTAATGTTTGTTTTTCTTCACTTTTTTCATTGAAAATAGTCACAAACTAAATCAGCATGCTATTTTTGCAGCACTAAACTGCAAGAATGGATAATAATAAAATGATCAAGGTGTACGGGGCCATCATACTGGCAATGATGTGTTTTGCGCTCTCGTTTGTTTGGTTTAAAATAGCCAACATATCATACGGCCCCATCACCATAGTGCTTTTCAGGCTGGTAATATCGTCGGTTATTCTGTTCTTTTTCACAAGAATATCTAAAAGACTAATTTTACCCGATAAAAAAGACTTTAAATACATACTTTTACTGGCCTTTTTCGAACCATTTTTGTATTTCATGGGCGAAAGTTTCGGGCTTCAATACCTATCATCGACTGTTGCCGCAGTAATTATTTCAACCATACCGCTTGTGGCACCTTTTGCGGCCTATTTCTTTTTTAAAGAAAAGGTAAGTACCCGCAATTTAATTGGAATTATAATCTCATTTACCGGAGTGATACTTGTTATTTTCGAATTTGGAGTGGGATTAACAGCCTCACCTTTAGGTATATTATTGCAATTTACCGCAGTACTTTCAGCCGTAGGATACACTGTAGTGCTTCATAAAATTTCAACCAAAATCAACAACATTTCTATTATCCTCATTCAAAATGCACTAGGTGTAATATACTTTCTACCTTTTTGGCTCATTTTTGAAAAAAACAGGTTTGTATCTACCCCGTTCGACCGCGAAGGAATGATTGCTATTATATATCTGGCTATATTTGCCTCAACCTTTGCATTCATCTTTTTCACATACAGCATCAGGCATCTGGGCATAACAAAAGCAAATATGTTTACTAATGCTATTCCGGTTTTTACTGCTATTTTTGCATGGATTATTTTGGGAGACTTGCTTTCGGCACAAAAAATTACCGGAATTATTATTGTGATTAGCGGGCTTTTTGTTGCACAAATGAATTTCAAAAAAAGATACAAAGGCCCCGACCCCATTCCCAGAACATAAAACGAATTAGAAAAACAAACTCATAAAAATGAAAGTTTGCATAGCTGAAAAACCAAGTGTAGCCAAAGAAATAGCCCGGATACTTAATGCCACAAAACGCAACGAGGGGTACTTTGAAGGCAACGGATATCAGGTTACCTGGACATTTGGACATTTATGTACACTCAAATCGCCCGACGATTACTACCCGCACTGGAAGCCATGGTATATGAGTCATTTACCCATGATACCCCCCCGCTTTGGGATTAAGCTTATCGAAAACTCGGGGGTAGAAAAGCAATTCAACATTGTTAAAAAGCTTTTCGACAATTGCACAGAGGTAATAAACTGCGGCGATGCCGGAATTGAGGGCGAGCTTATTCAACGTTGGGTAATATTAAAAGCCGAATGCAAAAAGCCTTTAAAGCGACTTTGGATTTCGTCGATGACCGACGAAGCAATAAAAGAAGGTTTTGAGAACCTTAAAGAAGGCAGACAATTTGACCGTTTATACGCTGCCGGAAATGCACGCGCAATTGGCGACTGGCTTTTGGGCATGAACGCCAGCAGATTATACACCCTTAAATACGCTCAAGGAACAGGAGTACTTTCAATAGGTAGAGTGCAAACTCCAACTCTTGCTTTAATAGTAAACCGCTACAACGAGATTCAAAATTTCGTATCCGAACCTTTCTGGGAAATAAAAACCATTTATCGCGATACCACTTTCAACTCGGTTAAAGGTCGTTTTAGCGATGTAAATCAGGCAACTCAGCTTATCGAAGAAATTAAGCACGAAGCATTTGAAATAATTTCGTTCGAACAGAAAAAAGGCAAAGAAGCTCCACCAAAATTGTTCGATCTCACATCACTTCAGGTAGAATGCAACAAAAAATTCGGATATAGCGCCGACCTAACACTAAAGTATACACAAAGCCTGTACGAGAAAAAAATGGTTACCTATCCGCGTGTTGACACTACTTTTTTGCCAACCGATATGTACCCAAAAATTGCCGGAATTATGAAAAACATGGAGCCTTATGCAAATTACACGGCTCCATTACTCAGCAAACCAATAACGAAAAGCAAAAAAATATTCGACGATAAAAAAATTACCGACCACCATGCAATTATACCTACGGGTACAAAACCACAGGGTTTAATCCACGAAGAAAAGCGAATTTACGATATGTTAGCCCGAAGGTTCATCGCAGCCTTTTACCCCGACTGCATTGTTTCAAACACAACTGTTACCGGAAAAGTAAGCACACACGAATTCAGGGCTACAGGAAAAGTGATTTTAAGTAACGGTTGGAGAGAATTGTATCTAAAAGCTGGTGCCGAAAACAACAGTCAGGCTAAACCAAATCAGGAGCAATTAATGCCTCATTTCGAAAAAGGCGAAAAGGGATCACACACACCTGAATTGCTCGAAAAGCAAACACAGCCACCAAAACTGCTTACCGAAGCCACTTTGCTTAGGGCAATGGAAACCGCCGGCAAACAAGTCGACGACGATGAACTGCGCGAACTGATGAAGGATAACGGCATTGGACGCCCCTCGACCCGTGCCAATATTATTGAAACATTGTTTAAACGCCATTTTATAGTGCGCGAAAAGAAAAATCTTGTACCCACTAAAGTAGGCATTCAGCTAATCGGCACCATTCAAAACGAACTACTAAAATCGGCCGAATTGACCGGTATTTGGGAGAAAAAACTCAGGCAAATTGAAAAAGGAGAATACGATGCCAAACAATTTCTCAACGAGATGAAGGAAATGGTAAGCGAATTGGTGAATGAAGTGAAGAGGGAAAATAGTATGCCTATTACCATAGAACAGGAAGAAAATAAGAAAAGTGACAAGCCGAAAAGAGAGGTAAAAAAGAAAACAACACCCTCAAAAAGCAAAAAAGCATCAAACGTGAATGAAGTAATATTGTGCCCCAAATGCAAGCAAGGTAATATTTTGAAAGGGAAAACTGCATATGGCTGTAGTCGCTATAAAAAGGGCTGTGACTTTATTGTTTCATTTCAACAATTTGGAAAAAGACTTACCGACAATCAGCTTCTCACTTTAATAAAAGAGAAAAAAAGCCCTAAAATCAAAAACTTAAACATTGGCGGGCAAATGATTAATGAAGCCACATTAATTCTTGATTCGTTGTTAAACATACAAGCCGAGATACACTCGTAACAATTGAAGTTTCAAGCGCAATGCAAAATACCGAATACAAAACTCCGGAAGAACTCAAAGTTCTTGTAAAACAGAACAAGAAAGAAATTGATGCATTCTTTTCGATGCTAAGAAAGAAAAAGCCTAAAAATCTTGACAGTTTTTTCCACTCGCTTCACCACGAAGCTTTTGAAAATTTTTCGTGCTTAAACTGCGCCAATTGTTGCAGCTCACTAAGCCCCATAATTACTGAAAACGATATCGATCGCCTTGCAAAGCATTTCAAACGAAAACCCGCACAAATGATTGATGAATACTTTCACATTGATGAAGATGGCGACTATGTATTCAATGAAAGCCCCTGCCCGTTTCTTATGCCCGACAATTATTGCATGGTATACGAAAACCGCCCAAAAGCTTGTCGCGAATATCCACACACCGATAGGAGAAAAATGATTCAGATATTAAACCTTACGAAAAAGAATTGTGAAGTATGTCCGATAGTCCATAACATCACTCGCGAAATTATGAGCAAGCGCCACACCTAACACTACAGTTACTACTTTTTGCAGCAGTACGCTTTTTCATTTCAGGAGTCCAAAAATCGCTGTTATCCAAGCCACACTTTACAATCATTTCTTCAGCAAAATGTGGGGGTGGAAAGTTTTTATCGATGTTGTTTGTACCAATTGTAAACATGGCTCCCGAAGCTTTAGCCATTTTTACAAATTTTTCTGAAGGAATCATAAAGCGATTATTGATTTCAATGGCTACATCACTTGCTACAGCAGCATCAATTACTTTCTGCATACGAGCTTCAGTCCAGAAATAGTCATAGCGATCGGCCATTTGAGCAGGTAAATAGGTGGGGTTCACAAAAATATCAATAGGCTCGTTGCTAATAATTTTAACCGACGTTTCCACTAAGTAGTCCATAAACTGCTGTTCGTCGTCAATCCAGGTTTCTTCATCAATCCATATTCTGTTTCTGCGTCCTTTGCTATCGGTAAAAGTCATAGCATCGGTAAACACATAGTCGAACTGAGCAATAGCCTCAGATGAAAACATTTCGAGCCATTCGCGCCCTTCGGCCTGCATACCTATATAAAACTGTGGAAATTGGCTCATATATTCTAAATACTCGAATATTTCATCGTTGGTTTGAATCGGAAATCCTAACCCGCAATTGGCTGCAATACCATATCGAACACCTTCTGCATCCGATTTCTTTATTGCTTCATCAATGGTCAAATCTTCTTTTAAATGAATATGTAAATCGATAAGTTCAACGTTATGCGATGGTTGGCTATTGCAACTCCACAAAAATGCCAAGGCAAGAAATAGATATAAGCTCCTCATAATCAATATATTTAATAGTCAAATAAATATTACACTCTCAATATAGTTGACGGTAAAGTTAATCCAGATTATTTTATATGCAAACAAAACCCTGCTAGCAATTAAGTGAAAAAACAACACATTCGCATTTTTCTGAAAAACTGAACTTTTTGAACATGATTTCGAAAAAAGCAAGAAAAATATAAATATTGATTTAAAACCACATATAGCACTTTTAAAATCTATTTTCCAAATTGTTACAAAACCAAATACGAAATATATCTTCAACATAAAAAGAAATTAGCATTCTGAAAATGAATAAAACCCGATGAAATACCATATGAAAAACATCATGTTACTATATTGGCATCGATTTTTAAAAAATTGTAAAACACATTCAGTTTAAACACAAACAAATGGAAACAAATTATTTGACCGATATTTTGATGCCAGTAGCTCTGGGAGTAATTATGCTTGGAATGGGACTTTCATTAGTTCTCGATGATTTCAGGCGCATTGTGAAGTATCCTAAGGCTGCGTCTATTGGCATAATCAATCAAATAGTTATACTACCTGCAGTTGGATTTTTATTGGTTTGGCTATTCGGTTTAAAAAATCCCGAACTTGCGGTTGGTGTGCTCATCTTGGCTGCCTGTCCGGGTGGACCAACTTCCAATTTAATCAGCCACATTTCAAAAGGCGATACAGCTCTATCCATCACACTCACGGCCATTTCGAGCCTTATTGCCGTAATTACCATACCGCTGATAATTAACCTTGCACTTTCGGTATATATGCAACAAGGCGAATATATTCCACTTCCGGTATTCGACACCATTATAAAACTCATACTCATCACCTTATTGCCTGTTGGAATTGGTATGCTCATTCGATCGAAGGCAGAAAATTTTGCGCATAAAATGAACACGCCTGTGAAAATTGTTTCAGGTCTTTTACTTTTTCTGATTATTGCCGCAGCCATACTCAACAACAAAGAAATTGTGGTTAGTTCGTTTACCGACATAGGCCCCATTTCGTTATCGCTCAATGCACTGATGCTGCTCATTGGTTATTTATCCGCCAAATTATTCAAACTAAAAACAGATCAAAGCATTACCATATCGGTTGAAACTGGAATTCAAAACGGTACATTAGGCATTGCCATTGCAAGCACCTTGCTGCATAACGATGTAATGGCTATTTCGCCAGCAATTTACAGCTTAATTATGTTTATGACAGCCGGAATAATTATAGCCTGGACCAATGTGGGAATGAAACTAATGCCTGCCTATCAGAAATCATAAAAGCTGAATCATAAAAACATTTACATTTGAATTTTTTGCAGCTTGCTGTATTCGCCGTTCAGTTGGAGTAGTTCATCGTGGGTGCCTTGCTCTACAATTCTTCCCCTTTTGAACACGCAGATAATATCGGCATTTTTAATTGTGGAAAGACGGTGAGCAATTACTACTGAAGTACGGTTTTTCATCAAATTCACAAGCGCATCCTGCACCAATTTTTCCGATTCGGTATCGAGAGCCGAAGTAGCTTCGTCGAGTATCATAATTGGCGGGTTTTTCAGTACTGCACGTGCAATTGAAATACGCTGCCGCTGTCCACCCGA
>SKHV01000167.1 GCA_007116765.1 Prolixibacteraceae bacterium
ACGGCCATTTGCCTGTCCGATACTGTCCAATTACGATCTTTCGAAAGTATTTTTCCATAATCGGTGTACGATGCCCAGTTTTTGGCATACACAAAATCGGCACCTTCGAAGGCTTTCATCTGGTCGTATTCAACTTTCACATTGCCCATAAACTCTGGAGCCAACTCATAGCCTTCGGGGTGGGTTACCACCAATTCGTAATCGGTTTGGCGCATCCATTCTACAAACGAATTGGGAACTGCTTGTGGCAAAGCTCTTGGGTGTGGAGCCCAGGTCATTACAACCTTAGGTTTATCGGTTTTTTTGTATTCTTCAATGGTCACGTGGTCGGCAAAGCTCTGTAAGGGGTGACGAGTAGCTGCTTCCATGCTCACAACCGGAACGCCGGCATGTTGGATGAATTGGTTTAGCACAATTTCGTTATAGTCGTCTTCCTTGCTTACAAACTCGGCAAACGAGCGCACTCCTATAATATCGGCATAAGCACCAATTACCGGTACCGCTTCGAGCAGGTGTTCGGCTTTATCGCCATCCATAATAACGCCATGTTCGGTTTCAAGCTTCCATGCCCCTTGGTTTACATCGAGCACCATCACATTCATACCCAAGTTTTGGGCTGCCTTTTGTGTGCTCAAACGGGTACGTAAACTCGAATTGAAAAACATCAATATCATGGTTTTATTTTTCCCTAAATGCTGAAAGCCAAATGGGTTTTTCTTTACAAGGAAAGCTTCTTCGAGGCCTTTCTGCAAACTTGGCAAATCGTGTACTGTAGTAAAATGTTTCATATTGTTTTGGATGCTTATTTCTTGTTTCTGGATGCTGGATGCTGGATACTGGATACTGGTTGCTGGATTATTTCGTAACTCGTAATTCGTAACTCGTAACTCGTAATTCGTAACTCCCTACGGTCTTATTTGTCCGTTTCCTTCAATTATGTATTTGTACGATGTAAGTTCCTCAAGTGCCATAGGCCCGCGGGCATGAAGTTTCTGCGTTGATATACCAATTTCGGCACCAAGCCCAAACTGTGCCCCATCGGTGTAAGCTGTCGATGTATTGGAATAAACCGACGATGCATCGACCATTTTACGGAACATCGTAATGCGTTCGTCATTTTCCGAGATAATGGCCTCGCTGTGCTTCGAGGTGTATTTCGAAATATGCTCAACAGCCTCATCGAAACTGTTCACCGTTTTAATCGATGCTTTGTAGTCAAGGAACTCAGTACCAAAAGAATTTTCGTCAGCCTTTTCAAGTAAGTTGGCAGGGTATTTACCTTCCAAAACCGGATAGGCTTGTTCGTCGGCATAAATAATCACATTCGAATTAGCCAACAATTCAACCAGATAGGGCAAATCGGGCAAACGTTTATCGTCAATTACCAAACAATCCATTGCATTACAAACACTTACCCTGCGTGTTTTTGCATTGTTAATTATGCTGCGACCCTTTTCTTTGTCGCCAAACTCGTCGAAATAGGTGTGACAAATGCCTGCTCCGGTTTCAATAACCGGTATAGTGGCATTTTCGCGCACATAGTTTATCAGGTTCTGGCTTCCTCGCGGGATAATTAAATCAACATATCCTTGCGCATTGAGCAACTGCGAGGTTTCTTCGCGACCTGCAGGCAAAAGAGTCAGTACACTTTCATCGATATTGTATTTGCGCAATACTTCGCGGATAATTCCAACAATTACAGTATTGGAGTCAATGGCATCGCTTCCTCCTTTTAAAACACAGGCATTGCCCGATTTCAAACAAAGCGAAAAAACATCGAAAGTTACGTTGGGGCGTGCCTCGTAAATAATACCAATAACACCAAAAGGAACTGAAACCTTGGTTATTTTAAGTCCGTTGGGGCGCTCATTTTCTGATAAAACCCTTCCAACCGGCGAGGGAAGCGAAACCACGTTGCGGATATCGGAGGCTATGCCTTCAATGCGTTCGCGGTTTAGTTTCAAGCGGTCGTATTTTGGGTCGGCCTTGTCCATACGTGCAAGGTCTTTGGCATTTTCGGCCACTATTTTATCGATATTAGCTTCGGCTGCATCGGCAACTTCGAGCAAAACTTTGTCGATGGTCTCAACGGCTAACAAGTTGAGCAACCTGCTCGCCTTTAAAACTTTTTCAAAAATTGGTGTACAGTCCATAATTCAATTATTTAGAAACATGTAGTCGTAATAAATCAAAGGCTTTCCGGCCTTTTTACCTGCTAGTTCACGAGCTTCGTCCGAGTCGTATTGCGATTTGCCCAAACCGAGTTGGTTCCCTTGTTCGTCGGCAATGCTTATTACATCGCCTTTTTTAAAGAAGCCCTTAATTTCAACAACTCCAATTAACAACAAGCTGTTGGCCTTTATATCGAAAAGTGCTTTTTTGGCACCCTCGTTAACCACCACAACTCCCTTGGTGAAACTTTCGGAATGTGCCAACCATTTTTTGCTGCTCTTTAGTTTTTTACCATTGGGAACAAAGCGGGTCGAAGGAACGGTGTTATCTTGTATCAGGTCAACAAGAATATTATCGCGCAAACCACTTGCAATAATCACATCGATACCTTCGAGGGCGATTTTGCGGGCTACGCTGTATTTGGTGTGCATGCCACCACGTCCGAACCCCGATTTTTGCGACGATATAAATTCTTCATAACTACGGTCGTGAGCTTTAATTTCGGGAATTACTTTGGCTCCATGCACACCCGGCATCCCGTCGTAAATCCCATCAACATTCGACAGTATGACCAAAGCCTGACAATTCATCATTGACGAAATGAGGCCCGAAAGCTCGTCGTTATCGGTAAACATCAGTTCGGTAAGCGAAATGGTATCGTTTTCGTTCACAATGGGTACAACCCTGTTCTCGAGCATGGTCGAAATACAGTTTTTCATATTGAGGTAATGCGTGCGGTCGCTGAAATTTTCTTTAGTTGTGAGTACTTGCGCACCCAACATATTGTGCTTCTGAAAGAAATCGAAATAAGTATTCATGAGCTTCACCTGACCAACCGCGGACCACAACTGACGTGCCGAAACAGTATCGAGCTTTTGATTTTCGGGTAATATTGCACGCCCTGCAGCTACGGCCCCCGAAGAAATCAGGATAACCTCAACCCCGCTATTATGCAACATACTAATTTGCTCAACCAAATGTTTGATACGCTCAGTATCAAGTGTACCATTAGTCAGAGTAAGTACGTTTGTACCCACTTTTACTGCAATGCGTTTATATTGAGTATGTTTCATGAAAATTCTCATTCATTGTGAAAAACATGACAAATGTCAGCATTTTCCATTAAACCACAAAGGTTTTTCGATAAAGTATTTATGAAATAAGGGTTTCTTATGATTTACGCTCAATTTTATTGTACGAAGCAAGTAAACCTTTAATTATTGATGAACTGAAGCCCGAATGTTCCATTTCGTTCAAGCCGGTAATGGTAATTCCTTTAGGCGTGGTAACTTTATCGATTTCGGCCTCGGGGTGTGAATTGTTTTGCAGAATTAGTTCGGCAGCACCTTTTGTAATTTGAGCAGCCATTATTTTAGCATCTTCGGAGCTAAAACCAATTTCGACACCGGCCTGAATGGTTGCACGAATAAACCTCAACGCGAAAGCAATTCCGCACCCTGCAAGAGCTGTAGCTGCCGGCATATGTTCTTCGGCAATAAACAACACCTGCCCCATTTGGCTGAATATGTTGCGTACAATTTCGGTTTGCTCGTCGTTTGCATTGTGTGCCGAAATACACGACATGGATTCCTGAATTGCAACACCGGTGTTGGGCATAACCCTAAACAGTGGCGGCTTACATTCAAGTTGAGAATACATATGGCTCGACATAATACCCGTTACGCAGGAAACGACAACCGGCATGTTGGCACATACCACAGTTTTTAATTCCTGTAACAAATCGTCGATTTGCCATGGTTTTACTACAAGCATTACCAATTGCGCCTGTTGTACAGCTTCTTTGTTATCGTTAATGGCATTGTAGCCGTCGGCCTTTAAAACCGCAAGGCGCTTGGGGTTATTTTCGGTAAGGACTAAGTTTTCTTTCTCGATTAAACCCGATGATATTAAACCTTTTGCCAAAGAGAACCCAAGGTTCCCTGCTCCGATAATAGCAATTTTATTTAGCTTCATTTTGATTATAATTTTTAACAAAGTTGCTCAAAATAAATAAATAATCAGCGCATGTGCCAATTTTTTAGTTATCCAATTCGCTTAAAACCTCTTTAAACTTTTCAATAAACAGGCTTGCATTTTCTTTTTTGAGGTTCAAAGGGGGCAACAAGCGGATAATATGAGCACCCGAAACCCCTGTGAATATTTTCTTATCGAACAAAAGCTTTTTCCTTATTGGGGCAACTTCCTGTTCAAATTCAATGCCTATCATTAAACCAATGCCTCTAATTTCCTTTATACCTTTTATTTTTGAAAGCTCCTCCATAAGGTATTCCCCAACTGTGGCAGCATTGCTCACTAGCTTTTGCGACTTAATAACATCAAGAACAGCAATTGCGGCAGCACAGGCCAGATGATTGCCCCCAAAAGTAGTTCCCAGCATTCCGTGCCAGGCTTCAAAATCGGGACCAATTAACACTCCTCCAATGGGAAAACCGTTGCCCATACCTTTTGCCGTAGTAACAATATCGGGGGTAATGCCGGCATACTGAAAGGCAAAGAATTTGCCACTGCGGCCATAGCCCGATTGTATTTCGTCGAGAATAAGCACTACACCGTTCTCGTTACAAAGCTTTTGCAGGTTTTTCAGGAATTCGACACCGGGTAGGTGGATACCGCCAATGCCCTGAATTCCTTCAACAATAACAGCAGCTACGTCGCCTTTTGCAATTTCGGCTTCAACCAATGGCAAATTGTTCAGTTCAAGAATTACTGCATCGTCGCGCCGGTTTATGGGTGCAATAATTTTGGGGTTATCGGTTACTGCCACCGATGCCGATGTGCGACCGTGAAAGCCTTTTTTGAACGAAATAACCTTGGATTTTCCGGTTTTAAACGAGGCAAGTTTCAGTGCGTTTTCGTTGGCCTCGGCACCACTGTTGCACAAGAACAAGCGGTAGTTGTCCATCCCCGATATTTCGCCCAACTTACGGGCCAGTTCCTTTTGTAAAGGGTTTTGTATTGAATTGGAATAAAATCCCAATCGCTCCAACTGCGACGAAATATTGGCCACGTAATGCGGGTGCGAGTGGCCTATTGAAATAACTGCATGCCCCCCGTATAAATCGAGGTAACGCTGTCCGTTTTTGTCAATCACAAATGAGCCTTCTCCCTTAACCGGCTCAATATCAAATAAGGGATATACATCGAATAGTTCCATTTTTTTAGTCAAAAGTCATTGGTTATCCCGATATAGGCTATCGGGAGTCATTAGCAGTCATCTGCTCTAACCGAAAATCGTAAAAGTTCAAGATATTTCAATACCATTAATCATAATTTCTTGTAGAAAACCTGAATAGTCATTATTTTTTTCAATAAGAATAGGTTCAATCCTATCGTCAACTTGCCTTCTAAGTTTCCATAAAAGCGGATTTACATCAAAAAAATCCCCTGAAATATTGTTCACAATAATAGCTACATCAATGTCACTATCTTCTTTATTAGTATCTCTTGCGTAAGAGCCAAATAAATAAACTGAATCAAGATTGAAATGCTGACTTAACAACAACTTATATTGTTTTACTTTATCTATAGCTTCTCTTTTATCCATTTTTGCATTTCTTTTGTTCTCTCAATAATTTCATGACACTTCTCATAAGTTAGACTTTTAAGCAGCCTTTCTTTATATGAGGGATATCTTGCTTCAATATTCAAAGGCTCAATTTGGTCGATAAAATCCTTTTGTTCTTCTAAAAATAAATCATAAAATCCTGCTTTTTTAGCAATATATGATAAACTATGAGAATAAGGAGCTGGCTCAGATTTTAATGATGTGAAATAAGCCTTAAAGATTTTTTCAATGGTTTGATGACACATAAAACCTACATACAAAAATCTTTTGCTATTTAACATTGCCAAAGCTGTATCAAAATCATAATCTGAAAGCTCAAGCCAATATTTAACTTTATTATCCATTACAGTTATTTATCCAAAGATAAACGTTTTTTCAATATAAGGTATCTGAACACCACATATGGCCCATACAGCATCCAACATTTAGAACCCCTGTGGTTTCATGTACAAACCTTCATTTTCGTTCATTCCGAACATCAGGTTCATATTTTGAACGGCCTGCCCCGACGCTCCTTTTATCAGGTTGTCGCTTATGCTTATTACTAAAAGTTTGTTCTCGTGTTTTACCAAATGCAAAATACATTTATTGGTATTCACCACCTGCTTCAAATCGGGGTTTTTCTTTGTAATATGCACAAAGGGGTGTCCTTCATAATATTTCCCGTACAATTCATAAGCATCTTCTTCAGAACCCATGTATTCGGTATATGCCGTGGCGTAAATGCCGCGTGTATGGTTTCCACGAATGGGAATAAAGTTCATGGCCGGTGTGTATGTGCTTTGCAGCTGCATAAGGCTTTGGTTCATTTCGCCCAAATGCTGGTGTTCGAATATTTTATATGCCGAAACATTGCTGTTGCGCCAGCTAAAGTGCGATGTACGTGTGGGGTTTTGCCCTGCCCCGGTTGAGCCGGTTGTGGCATTCACATGAATTTCGCCCTGTATTAAACCAGCAGCAGCCAGTGGCAACAATGCCAGTTGAATGCCGGTTGCAAAACATCCCGGGTTAGCAATGTATTTAGCTTGCTTAATTTGCTCGCGGTTCATTTCAGGCAAACCGTACACAAAATTATTACCTTCGCGTTTGAGCCTGAAATCGTGGCTCAGGTCAATTACTTTTATTTCTTCGGGCAGCTGGTTTTGTTCCATAAAATCAATGGATATTCCGTGCCCCATACAAAGAAAAAGCACGTCTAGTCCATCGAAATTCATTTCGCCACTAAAAACCAAATCGGTATCGCCCAAAAGGTCGGTATGCACATCGCTCACCTTATTTCCGGCATTGCTTGTGCTGTGAACGAATGCAATCTCAGCTTGCGAATGGTTTAGCAAAATACGAATCAACTCGCCGGCCGTATATCCGGCACCACCTATTATTCCTATTTTAGTCATTTGTCATTTGTCATTAAGTCATTAGTCACTAAGCCATTAGCCCCTCCTCCGGCGGGCAGGCATTAGCCACTTTTTAAAAATCGTTATTTACCGAGTTGTAAACTTTCAGCGAGGTTCCGAGTATTTTTGTAAAGCCTTTTACATCATCGGCAGTCCATGCTTTGTTCACTTCGCCGTACTCACCAAACTCAGCTTTCATCAGGTCTTTTTCGCTTTCAACCCCCACAAGCTGAAAATTATAAGGGCGCAATTTGATAATTACCTTACCTGTAACGTTTTTCTGTGTGCTTTCGAGAAACTTTTCGATGTCGCGCATTACAGGTTCCAGGTAAAGCGACTCGTGCAGGAACATTCCGTACCAGTTGCCCAGTTGTTCTTTCCAATATTGCTGCCATTTGGTGAGTGTATGTTTTTCGAGCATTTGGTGCGCCTTGATGATAATCATGGGGGCAGCAGCTTCAAAACCAACACGCCCTTTAATACCAATAATTGTATCGCCAATGTGCATATCGCGACCAACAGCCCAACGCGAAGCGATGTTTTCGAGCGCACGTATTGCATCTATTTTGTTATCGTACTTTTTGCCTTCAACAGCTACCAGTTCGCCATTATCGAACTCAATGCTGATATTTTTCTCGCCCTGTTCTTCCAACTGGCTTGGGTAAGCCTGTTCGGGCAATGTCTGTTCCGATTTGAGGGTTTCTTTACCGCCTACGCTTGTTCCCCAAAGGCCTGCATTAATGGAGTATTCCATTTTTGAAAAGTCGGCCACTAAACCGTGTTCTTTAAGGTAATTAATTTCGTA
>SKHV01000405.1 GCA_007116765.1 Prolixibacteraceae bacterium
ACAATGAATTATTATTAATATGACTTTAAATATGAATACAAATACAACAAATCATAAAAACAATACCAATTCATGGATGAATATTGTTCAAAAATACAACAAGCCACATGCCTTACAGAGTTGGTGGCAGGTAGTTAATTCTGTAGTTCCATATTTCGGTTTGTGGTTTCTAATGGTGTACTCTTTGTCAATATCGTATTGGCTTACTTTGTTGCTTTCGGTTTTTGCTGCAGGTTTTTTGGTGCGTATTTTTATTATATTTCACGATTGTGGGCATGGCTCTTTTTTTAAATCAGCGAAATTGAATAAGCTGGTTGGTATTTTTACAGGTTTCTTAGTGTTTACCCCTTACCATAAGTGGCATCACGATCACCTTATACATCATCAAACAGTAGGCAATTTAGACAAACGCGGAGTGGGCGATGTGAAAACACTTACTGTAGAAGAGTATAAGCAAATGCCTACAATAAAGAGAATGCTTTATCGGGCATATCGTCATCCTGTTGTTTTGTTAATAATTGGTCCCTTTGTGCTTTTTACGGTGTTTTTCCGAATTCCCAAAAAACAGCGTTCAATCAAAGAGAAAACCTACACCCATTTAACCACTTTGGCATTGGTAATTGCTATTGCTTTACTGTCATGGTGGATTGGCTTTTCAACGTATATGCTCATTCAGTTACCTGTGCTTTATATTGCCTCGGTGCACGGCACGTGGCTCTTTTATGTGCAGCACCAATACCGAGATGTAAAGTGGGTACGCGACGATAATTGGGACTATAAAAGAATGGCACTCGAAGGTTCTTCGTACTTCAAGCTTCCACTTGTTTTGCAATGGTTTACCGGAAACATTGGGTTTCACCACATCCATCATTTAAGTCCGCGTATACCCAATTACAAACTTGAAAAGTGCTATAAGGAAAATCCCGATTTTCAGATAGAAAATCCATTAACCTTCTTCTCTGCGCTCGATACTTTACGCTATCGTTTATGGGATGAAAAAAATCAACGCTTGGTGGGTTTTCGTGATTTGTCGATGTGAATGAGTAGTACTTTATTTTTTTATTTCACATTCCGGAATACAATCAGATAATTGCATAGTGCATATATCGCTATCAAAAAACAAAGGCTGCTCGTAACGAACAGCCTTTTGTAAGGTGAGATTAAAGGTTTTTAATTAATTTATTTATAAATATAAATCGGTAGCTTCAATTGAAAGCTAAAACCGATAGACTGCAAGTTATAAATAAAAAACTAGTAAGCGTTAATAATTTCGATAAAATCTTCAGCTTTTAATGAAGCACCACCAATTAAACCACCGTCAACATCGGGGTTGGCAAACAATTCGTTTGCATTTTTGGGGTTGCAACTTCCGCCGTATAATATTGAAATCTCGTCGGCAACAGCAGCATCAAATTGTGCCGCAATTGCATCGCGAATGTCCTTGTGCATTTCTTGTGCCTGCTCGGTAGTGGCAGTTTTGCCGGTTCCAATTGCCCAAATTGGTTCGTAAGCAATAATTATTTTTTTGAAATCATCGGCACTTAGTGAAAAGATGGTTTCTTTAAGCTGGTTGATTACATATTCCTTTTGTGTACCCGCTTCTCTTATTTCGAGAGGTTCACCGCAGCAATAAATAGGAGTAAGTCCGTTTTCTAATGTCAAGGCTACTTTTTTGTTTAGTGTTTCACTAGTTTCGCCATAATATTCACGACGCTCGCTGTGTCCTAAAATTACATATTCGGCACCTGTCGATTTTACCATTGCGGCCGACACCTCACCTGTGAATGCACCTTTGGCTTCGGCAGCGCAGTTTTGCGACGATACGCCAACTCGTTTTGTATTTACGCTTTCAACTACTTTTGTAAGGTGGGTAAATGGAGTTCCCATTACAACCACTACATCGCTTGCGCCTTTTTCGGCTACTATTTTATCAACAGCTTTGGCTAATTCAACTCCTTCTTGTAAGGTAGTGTTACATTTCCAGTTTCCGGCTACTACTTTTTTTCTCATTTTGAATGCTTTATTAATTGTTTAATATCGTTTTATTTTTCGAATTGCAAATTTATTAATTTTCAAGCAAATCTAAAGCATTGTGAGGGTTTAAAGCAAATGTTTAACACACGATAAAAAATATATACATGTATATATGTAGATAAATATAAATGTTTTTTAATTTTGCATAAATTAGTATAACTTAATAGCTTGTTGAAATATTCAAAAAAATAGTAGAATGAAATATCTGATAGTGGGAGGTGTTGCAGGTGGAGCCACAACTGCTGCACGTTTGAGGCGTTTAGACGAGAGTTGTGAAATTATTATGTTTGAACGAGGTAAGTATATTTCGTATGCGAATTGTGGCTTACCATATTACATTGGAGGAGTAATTACTGAGCGCGAGAATCTTTTTGTGCAAACGCCTCAATCTTTCGGCAAACGCTTCAGTATTGATGTAAGGGTAATGTCTGAAGTTAAGTCTATTGATAGAAAACTACGGCAAGTAGAAGTGAATGACCTAAAAACAGGTGAGACATATACCGAAACTTACGACAAGTTAATTCTTTCGCCGGGTGCTGAGCCGGTAAGACCACCTTTGCCCGGAATAAACCAAGATGGTATATTCACTCTTCGCAACGTGCCCGATACCGATAAAATAAAATCGTATATCGAAGAGAAAAAACCTAGTCATGCCACTGTGGTTGGAGCCGGGTTTATCGGGCTCGAAATGGCCGAAAATCTTCATGCTTCAGGTTTAAAGGTTACCATTGTTGAAATGGCAGGACAGGTTATGACTCCTCTCGATTACTCAATGGCCGCCCTTGTTCATCAGCATTTGAAAACCAAAAATGTTGAATTTTATCTCAAAACAGCAGTAGCTTCATTTTCTGAAAAAAACGGACGAATTGGGGTGAATTTATCCAGTACACGCGAAATTGAAACCGACATGGTAATTCTTTCCATTGGTGTGCGACCCGACAGTAGTCTGGCAAAAAATGCAGGGCTCGAAATTGGAGAAACCGGAGGCATTGTGGTGAATGAATTTCTACAAACCTCCGATGAAAATATTTTTGCGGTAGGCGATGCCATTGAATTTACCAATTTCATTACCGGGAAAAAAGCCATAACCTATCTGGCCGGCCCGACAAACAAACAAGGGCGTATTTTGGCCGATAATCTGGTACGTGGTTTAAAAAAGAAGTACAAAGGTTCAGTAAATACAGCCATTGCCAAGGTTTTTGATTTGACTGTTGCATCGACAGGTGTTGCCGGTAAAATACTCGACAAGTTAAATATTCCGCACATCGATTCTATTACTCATTCTTCGTCGCATGCCGGATATTACCCCGATGCTTTACCCATGTCGCTCAAAATATCATTTGCTCCCGATACGGGGCGTTTGCTGGGTGCCCAAATAGTAGGTTTTAAGGGTGTTGATAAACGTATAGACCTTTTTTCAACAGCTATACAGCATGGGGCAACTGTATACGACTTGGCAGAAATTGAACATGCCTATGCACCTCCGTTTGCTTCTGCAAAAGATCCTGTGAATATTGCCGGCATGGTGGCTGAAAATATTCTCGATGGTACAAGTAAAACCGTTTCGTGGCGCCAAATTGTGGAAGCCAACCATAGCGACTACTTTCTCATTGATATACGAACGCCTGACGAGTTTCAGCTTGGGAGCATCGAAGGCGCAAGAAATATACCTCTTGATGAAATCAGGGAGCATCTTCATGAAATTCCAAGCGACAAAAAAATTGTTGCTTTTTGTGGAGTAGGCCTGAGGGCACATGTAGCCTGTCGCATTCTTACTCAAAGTGGTTTCGCCGAAGTTTATAACTTATCGGGTGGATTAAAAACTTACGAAACGGCCAGTCAAAAGCAGAGCAACGAAGATATATTTGCCAACGACTATATTGGTCATGACGACCACATTTATCAGGGTAAAAAAGAAAAAGAAGCAGCTGCGGCCATCATTGAAACCGATAAGCTGAAAGTAGTTGATGCCTGTGGTTTGCAATGCCCGGGACCTGTTTTGAAATTGAAACAATCTATCGACGGTATTGTCGAAGGAGAATCGGTTCAAATTACTGCATCGGATCCGGGTTTTTACAAAGATGTGAAGTCGTGGGCTAACATGACAGGCAACGAACTGCTTGATTTGACTCAAAATGCCGGTCAAATTACGGCTGTAATCAGAAAAAGAAAAGCGGTGGCTCAATCGCAAGGCAAGCAAAACAGCAGCAATAATGCTACTCTAATTTGTTTTAGCGACGATTTGGACAAAGCACTTGCCACTTTTGTGATTGCTAATGGTGCCGCTTCGACCGGGAAAAAAGTAACTATTTTCTTCACTTTTTGGGGTTTGAATGTGATAAAACGTGCACAGAAACCCAGAGTTGAAAAAGATTTTTTTGGGAAGGCTTTTGGTTTTATGATGCCAAAATCGAGTAAGAACCTTAGTTTGTCGAAAATGAACATGGCCGGTATGGGCAGTAAAATGATGCGCATGGTGATGAAAAACAAACAAGTTGACACGCTGGAGTCCATGATAGAATCGGCCAAAGAAAGCGGTGTTGAGTTTGTGGCTTGTCAAATGTCCATGGATGTAATGGGAGTTAAAGCCGAAGAACTTATTGATGGCGTTGAGATTGGGGGAGTGGCCACCTATCTTGAACGTACCGAAAGTGCCGGATTGAATCTTTTTGTATAATTACAATAATTATAGAACAAAAAGCCCGGATTTCATTCAATAATCCGGGCTTTTATATTGGTTAACTATTTTTATTACAAGCAGTTATCGGGAGAACTATTTTATAAGTTCAACACTGCGTTTCACAAAGCGGTCGAGCGCTTCACCTTTTAGCATATTGTTGGCCAATAGGGCAAGGTCGAATAGTTGTTTTGCCAGCTTGTTTTCGCTACCAAAAGTTTTGAGTTTTTCTCGTTTCTCGTTTTCGATGCGTGTAAGCTCTGACGAAATTTCTGCAAGCTTTTCTTTTTCTTCCTGCGGAATTTCCTCTTCTTTTTTACCTTCTTTTAATTTTTCCAATGCACTCTTTTCTTCGAGTTTTGATTTAATTTCTGTATTAATTGGTTCAAGATCGACTCCCAATTGGTTGTTTTTGGTTTCAATTACCTGTTTAACCAAAGGGTGCGAAACATTTACTACCACAGTAAAGTTATCGGGTAGGTTGCCGTACATTCCCATTCCGCCTTGTATGGTGCTCATGTCTTTCATACGACGCATAAACTCGTTTTGAGTAATTACCATAGGCTGTGCATTTTCGCCTAGGTCTTCAAAAGTTACGTAGTAGCCTATCTCTTCTTTGGGTGTAACTGCACTAAACACAGCTTCAAGCTCGTCTTGCTCGCTTTCGCTTAATGCAAGTTTGTTTTCATTTTCTTTATCAATAAGCTTATCCACTACATCGGCATCTACACGGCTAAACCTACTTTTGGGGTTTTCCTGTTCAAATTTATTGATAAGCGGAGCACTCAAAACACTGTCGAGCAAGAGCACATCGTAACCTTTTTCTTTGGCGGCACGAATGAACGAGTACTGATCTTCCTTGTTGTTGCTATACAAGTGAATCAGATTGTCCTCTTTGTCTTTTTGGTTTTCCTTAATAATATTCTCGTACTCTTCAATGGTGAAATATTTTCCGTCGGTATTTTTATACAGGAAGAATTTCTTCGCTTTTTCGGCAAATTTCTCATTGGAAAGTATTCCATATTCAATGAATATTTTTAAATCGTCCCACTTCTTTTCGAAATCTTGGCGATCGTTTTTGAAAATTTCGTCAAGCCTATCGGCTACTTTTTTTGTGATGTGGTTTGAAATTTTCTTCACGTTGTGATCGCTTTGAAGGTATGAACGCGAAACGTTAAGTGGTATGTCGGGCGAGTCAATTACCCCGTGAAGTAAGGTTAAAAAGTCGGGAACTATCTCTTCTACATGGTCGGTAACGAATACCTGGTTGCAATAAAGTTGAATTTTATTTTTCTGAACTTCAACCGTGTTTTTCAGTTTAGGGAAATACATAATACCGGTAAGGTTGAAGGGATAATCCACATTCAGGTGAATGTTAAAGAGTGGTTCCTCGTTACCGGGATACAATTTCTGATAAAATCCCTTATAGTCTTCTTCTTTTAAATCGGCAGGTTTGCGAGTCCATGCAGGTTGAGTATCGTTTATGATGAGATCCTTTTCTGTATCTACGTAATTGCCGTCTTTCCATTCTTTTTCTTTACCAAACTGAACTGGTACGGGTAAGAAGCGGCAATATTTTTCAAGCAATTCCTTCACACGGTGCTCTTCGAGAAATTCCTTTGAATCGTCGTTTATATGCATTACAATGTCGGTGCCAACTTGTTCGCGTTCGCCCTTTTTGAGGGTGTATTCCGGGCTTCCGTCGCAGCTCCAATGAATTGGCTCAGCATCTTCGGCATACGATTTTGAAATAATTTCAACCTTATCGCTCACCATAAACGAGGAGTAAAAACCAAGTCCAAAATGACCAATAATTGCTGCTGCATCGTTTTTGTACTTGTCGAGAAATTCATTTGCTCCCGAAAAAGCTATCTGGTTAATGTATTTTTTTACCTCGTCGCTTGTCATTCCTATTCCGTTGTCGGAAACAGTAAGTGTTTTAGCATCTTTGTCAATTTTTACCGCTACCTTCATGTTGCTGACATCACCGCTGAATTCACCTTTTGAGGCAAGTGTTTTCAACTTTTGTGATGCATCAACCGCGTTAGAGACTATTTCACGTAAAAAGATTTCGTGATCGGAATAGAGAAATTTTTTAATAATGGGGAACAGGTTTTCACTGGATACACCAATTTTTCCTTTTGCCATGGTTTTATTATTTTTATTTGTTATCAATAATTATTTAACGTGCTATGTTTTTTCAATTGTTATGCCAACAAAATATCACTGTCGGAATGGCATACAGAGTAAACAATTGTCATAAAGATTTATGGTGTAGATGCCATATTTGACAGTTTAGTGGTAATTATTTCTAATTAGCAGAAAAAAAATCAAGTGTAGAATCGTTTTTTTAAAATATTTATAGATATTTGGAATCCCATTTTTTAAGAGTAATACGTAAATAAATGAGTTCTGAAGATTATCAAATGCTTGCAAAAACCTTCGAAGGTTTAGAAAAAGTGCTTAAGGTTGAGTTAGAGACTATTGGAGCAGTTAATGTGCAGGAAGAAGTAAGTGGTGTGAGTTTTTCTGGTTCGAAGGAGGTTTTATACAAGGCCAATTTTTGCTGTAGAACAGCAATCCGGGTGCTTAGGGTCATAGGCCAGTTTAAAATAATGAACTCAAGCGAGTTGTATCACACGGTATATCATTTAAATTGGAGTGACTACTTGGATGTTAGTCAATCGTTTGCTATTTACAGTTCGGTTGACAATAAAGCGTTTAATAATGCCACGCTGATTAATCTGAAAGTTAAAGATGCAATTGTGGATCATTTCAAGGCAAAATCGCGTAAACGCCCAACCTTAAATACCGAAAACCCCGATGTTGTAATTTATGCGCATGCTTCTACTGATTCGCTAACTTTGTCAATCGACAGTTCGGGCGAGCCACTTAATAAGCGTGGCTACCGGGTTGGTCAAAACGATGCTTCGATGAACGAAGTAATGGCTGCAGGTATTTTAAAACTTGTAGGCTGGGATGGAAAATGCGACTTATACGATACCATGTGTGGCTCCGGAACCATACCGGTTGAAGCGGCACTTATGGCACGTAATATTCCTCCGGGCATGTTCAGAAAAGAATTCGCCTTTGAAAAGTGGAGCGATTTTGATGCCGATTTGTTAGAAGAGGTGTATAACGAAGACTACGAAGTTCCTTTTGAACACCGGATATATGCTTCTGATATTTCACCTATTAATATTAGGGTTTCTGA
>SKHV01000388.1 GCA_007116765.1 Prolixibacteraceae bacterium
GATAAAGCCAACAGGAGTTTGTTTCACTGACTTCAAGCGTACCAAATCTTTTTCGGTGGTAATGATTAGCTTTTCCTTTGAGCTTATTTCATTGAATTTATTGTCAATCGTTTCAATATCCTGAGCATTGAATAAATAATGGTCGGCATAGTTCATGTGAATAATTTCACCAACCTGAGGTGTGAGGTATTCCACCAGTGGGGTGGGGTTAGCTATTCCTGTAATCAGTAGTACGGTGTATTTACGCATATCGTTACTGAATAGCGAAAGCCCTTTCTCAGCGGGCGTTATTTCGCCATATACAATCGATGTAAAAAATAACGATTGATAAGGTCTTATGTCTAGTCGGTTTTTAATTACTCGTTGCTCAATTGGTTTTAATGTTGGCGGGCATTTGGTAAAAATAATGAAGTTGGCTCTGTACTTGGCACGCGAGGGTTCACGCAATTGGCCAACTGGCAACAAGTAGTCGTTGAAAATTTGACGCGTATAATCGATTAGAAGTATATTAATATTTGGTTTTACCCTGCGATGCTGAAATGCATCGTCGAGAATTATGGCATCGATGTTGAGGTTTTTCATTGCCATCAGTTTATTAATGCCCATTACTCTGTTCTCGCATACTGCTACGGGTATTTCCGGAAACTTTTGTTTAATTTGCACCGGCTCGTCGCCAATTTGCAGTATGCCCGATTTTTTATCAGCCATTACAAAGCCACGGGTTTTGCGTTTATAACCTCTGCTTAGAAATGCTATGCTGAATTGTTTTTTCAAAAGTGATATGATGTGTTCGGCATGAGGTGTTTTTCCTGTTCCTCCGGCAGTAATATTTCCTACTGCAATTATTGGAATATCAAATTCGTGTTGTTTGAAAATTCCCGAGTCGTATAAGAAATTACGGATGGCTATTATAAACCCGTAAATCAACATGAATGGATAGAGCAGTATTTTAAGCATATACTTGTAATAATGAAATGTAGAAAGCTATAATTGTGCTAATTTACGAAGAAGCCCGATGTACACAAAAAAAGTTGCCTCAAAAGAGACAACTTTTTGTATAATATTTTGAAAAATAAAATGAATTTCTGATTGTAATTAGTTTGTGATGTGATAAGGCGCTGTTTGAAAGGCTTATACATTAATCAATTTCAAAGCCATAAGGCATGCGGGCTAATATTCCGCTATTGGTTTTCATGTTTTCAAGCACATAATAATGCTTGGCTGCTTCGCCTAGTTCTTTTTCTATGGCTCTTACCCTCATTTTAGTTGAGAAACCTTTTAGCATTTCTTCAATAGGATCTTTTTGTTTCGGTAATTTTTCAAGGCGGAAATAATCGAGTTCAGCCATTTCTTTTGCAATTTCGATGGCATCGTTTAAATCTCCTAATACATCTACTAATCCCAATTCAAGGGCATTGGCTCCGGTCCAAACACGTCCTTGTCCTATTTGGTCAACTTGTTCGTAAGTGAGGTTTCTTCCATTAGCAACATGGTTTACAAAGGTTGAGTATACATTCTCAACCATTCCCTGCATAAGAGCTCTTTCTTCACTAGTTAATCTTCTGGTCAATGAAGGCATATCGCTCAGTTTGTTTGTTTTTACCACTTCGGTGTTAATTCCCAATTTGTCTTCAAAAAGTTGCTGAGTGTTTGGTATCATTCCAAATACCCCAATCGAGCCAGTTATAGTACTTGGGTTTGCCACAATGGTGTCGGCAGCACAAGCAATATAGTATCCTCCCGATGCTGCTAAATTACCCATCGAAACAACTACGGGTTTTTCTTCGCTTGCAAGTTTTATTTCGCGCCATATTAATTCCGATGCCAATGCGCTTCCTCCGGGTGAATTAATTCTGAATACAATGGCTTTAATAGTAGAATCCTGACGGGCTTTTCGAATTTCACGACTGAGAGCAGGCCCTGAGATGGATTCGCTTCCAAACGATGTTGCTTGACCCATGTTGATTTCGCCTGCTGCATAAATAACTGCAATTTTATCGCGTGCAAGGCCTTTGCCTTCGCGTTTTGCAGGTACATTTTTCATGTTGGCTACGGTGTGTGAATTTATTTCTTTTTTAGCTTCCGTTCCAGTTTTTTCTCTAAGTATATCAAGCATTTGGTCTTCATATACAATGCTATCCACTAACCCCAGAGCATATAATTTGTCAACCTGCCTAAAGGTCATATTCATGTCGGCAATTCTATTTAACTCTTCATTTGAAATGTTTCTTGAGTTTGAAATATCGTTTATTACTTGATTCCAGATACTTCCCATATACACTTCAACCTGTTGACGGTTTTCGTCGCTCATGTGGTCGAGCATAAAGGGCTCTACTGCTGCTTTAAATTTCCCGTGCCTTATAATTTGCATTTCAACACCGAGCTTTTCGAGTGCATTTTTGTAAAATGAATATTCACCGGCAAGCCCCGAGAATAAGAGCATGCCTTCGGGTGTGATGAACACTTTGTCGGCAGCACTTGCCAGGTAGTAGGCTTTTTGTGAATAGGTTTCGGAAAAAGCATATATGAACTTGTCGCTTTCATCGCTGAAATTAACCAGCGCTGAGCGAATTTCTTCGCAGGCTGCAAATCCGGCACTCACATTCGACAGTTTGAGGTAGATACCTTTAATTTTATCTTCGTGTTTTGCTTTCTCTATGGCCGAAATAATATCGTCGAGACCGGTTTTTTTACTGCCTGCAAACCCGGGTAATTCTAAATCGGAAAATGGATCATTGGGAGCACGATCAAGTATTTCTCCTTCGAGTGTGAGAACCAGTACCGATTTGTCTTTAATGGTAACATCTTTGCTTGTACTTGCAACGATTGCCGATAAAACTCCAATAATTATAAGCATGCCCACCAGATTTACAATGATAAAACCTACTATGGTTGCTAATGTGTATTTCAAAAAACTTTTCATGTTGTAATTTTTGATTATTAATAGGAAAAAGATTTATACTATGTCTCAGAATTGTAAAAACTAACAGTTATTATTTAAACATGTTTAATCATTATAGCTTATTTGTAAGTGTTTCGACTAAAATGTTACAGTAGTTTATGTTTTTAAATGAATATTCTCTCACCTACTCCAATTGGCAGGTTAAGCCAGTACCATACAAATACTAAAATCAGCCACATAATATACAGAATTACAGAGTACGGAATCAAAAGAGATATTACTGTACCTATTCCAACTTTCTTGTCGTATTGCCTAATCCATCCGATCAATAGCGGGAAGTATACGTATAGCGGGCTAATGCAATTTGTAATTGGGTCGCCAACCCGGTACATAAGTTGAACAAATGCAGGACTGTAGCCTAATTGCAGTAGCATTGGGATAAATACAGGGGCAAAAATTGCCCACTTTGCCGAGCCGCTACCCATGAAAATGTTGATGAATGCGATGAGTGACATATACAAAATGAACATCAGCGGTCCGGTTAGACCGGTCGATTCGAGAAAATTGGCTCCATTGATGGCCATAATTGTGTCGAGCCTGCTCCAGCTAAACAGGTTGATAAACTGAGCCACAACCAACATAAGTACAATATAGCCTGAAAGATCTTTCATG
The DNA here is from genome assembly GCA_007116765.1 of Prolixibacteraceae bacterium. GTDB lineage: Bacteria > Bacteroidota > Bacteroidia > Bacteroidales > Prolixibacteraceae > Roseimarinus. Next base: position 3,575 of record SKHV01000388.1, read on the forward strand.
CCGTCGCCCATAAATGTGACCACATCGTCGGCTTTCTTTATAGTGCCGGCAGCTTTCCCATAAAAGTAACCGGGTATGGCAAACATGAAAAACAGTATAGGAACCAGTCCGCGTAAAAATGGAGAAGGAACCAGACCGCCTGTTTCCTGATTACGTAAGGGTGCCCATGATGGTGCAGCTAGCAATACAATTAGGGCAATGTATGCAATAGCTGATATTCCGGCATGTTTTAAGCCTATTTTCTCAGCAGGGGTGAGCGAATGTTCTTTGGGCGTTTCGTTTACATTGAAACTTCCCGATGAAAAACGCTTAGTTTGTGGTATGGTATATTTTGTAACAATAAAAGTTCCTACTATTGCCAGAAACACTGTCGATACAATCATGAAATACCAGTTGGCAGTTGCACTTACTTCTCCGGCACCGGGTATTCGAGAGGTAACATCGGTACTTATGCCTGCCATCAACACGTCGGTTCCGGCAATGAGCAGGTTTGCCGTAAAACCGGCAGTAGCGCCGGCATATCCGGCAACCAATCCTGCTATAGGGTGCAGCCCCATTTGCATGAAAATGAGAGCTGCAATTGGCGGAACAATAACTACACCGGCATCGGATCCAATATTTCCGCAAGCTCCAATTATGAAAATAACCGGTAATACTATTTTTCGTGGAACCGAAAAGGCCAAGTTGCGCATCATAACGGTTAGCATTCCGCTTTTTTCGGCAACCGAAACCCCCATAAGCATAACCAAAACTAATCCTAAAGGAGCAAAATGGGCAAAGTTAGTGACCATTTCTTCCACAAAACGTCGCAGTCCATCGCCCGACAAAAGGTTTTGTGCCTTTACAACCTGTCCTGTTCCGGGGTCGGTGGCTTCAACGCCAAAAAAAGCAGCTATTCCACTTACAATTAACACAATAATGGTAATCCACAAAAACATCCAGAACGGATGAGGCAGTTTGTTGCCCATTTTTTCGATCCAGCCTAGAATTCCGGAACCTTTTTGCAGTTTATCATCAAACGACTTTATGTTTTCATTTTTCATCGTGTACTCGATATTGGTTTTGAATTTCAAAAATAGAAACTTATCGTGTTTTATTTGTTTAATGCATTACATTTTTATGTGCAACCTAGCTTATTCGTTTCATAATAATTGTGCTGCTTGTATAGTGAATGATTGCAATTTTTCTTATTTTGTAATTTCCCATGAAAAATAAAAAATGAAGAAAGGTTTATGAAGAAAGTTTTCCTGTCGTTAGGATCCAATATCGGGAATAAAAAAAATAGTCTGGCTCGATCTATTCGCTACATCAATGTGGCTATAGGACACATAATCGATTTATCGGGAATTTATGAAACTGAACCTTGGGGCTTCGAAAGCAAGGATTCATTCTTAAACTTGGTTGTTGAAATTATTACTGATTTAACACCTGCGGAAGTGTTGCAAAAATGTCACGATATTGAAGAAAAACTTGGCAGAACAAGAAGCAACGAAAAGGGTTATGCCTCACGTGTAATTGATATTGACATACTTTTATATGAGAAGGAAGTCATTACTGAACCCGGCTTAATTATTCCACATCCATTACTACATGAGCGCAACTTTGTACTTGAGCCATTGTGCGAAATTGCCGGCGACATTGTGCATCCGGTATTGGGCGAAACCATTAAGAGCTTACATGCTAACTGTACCGATAAGAGTACCGTTTCTCAGTTGGGTTCAATGATGTTCGACTCTTAGTCCACATCTTGGTCATTTACATCTAAATTTTGGTCATAAAGAAAATCGTTATACGGGAAGCGGGTAATGTGTATGTTTTTCACTTCCTCATAAAGGGTGTTTTTCAATGCTTCAATATTGATTTTCTCTTTTGCCGAAACGAACACCGAAGGGGTATTGTTTTTGGCCATCCAGCTTTGCTGCCATTCCTGAAGAGAAATGTTTTCTTTAGTTCGCTCCGATAAATCGTCCTCGTCTTTTTCTACATGACTAAAAGCATCAATTTTGTTGAATACATAAATTGTGGGTTTATTGGCCGCTTCTATCTCTTCGAGAGTTGAATTTACGGTGTTCAAATGCTCTTCAAATCCCGGATGTGCGATATCTACAATATGTACCAGAATGTCGGCCTCACGCACTTCGTCAAGTGTTGATTTGAACGACTCTACCAAGCCGTGCGGGAGCTTGCGGATGAAGCCTACGGTATCGGTCATCAGGAAGGGCAGGTTTCCGATTACCATTTTTCTAACCGTTGTATCGAGGGTGGCAAAAAGTTTATTTTCTGCAAAAACTTCCGATTTTGTAAGTAGGTTCATCATGGTTGATTTTCCTACATTTGTATAGCCAACTAAAGCTACTCTTACAAGCTTTCCACGGTTTTTGCGTTGGGTGGTCATTTGCTTGTCAATTTTGGTAAGCTGTTCTTTAAGTCGCGAAATTTTGGTCAATATAATTCGTCGGTCGGTCTCTATTTGGGTTTCACCCGGCCCACGCATTCCAATACCTCCGCGCTGTCTTTCAAGGTGAGTCCACATACGCGTAAGTCGAGGCAAAATATATTGCAACTGAGCCAGCTCAACCTGAGTTTTGGCATAGGCTGTTTGTGCTCTTTTAGCAAAAATATCGAGAATCAGATTGGTGCGGTCAAGCACTTTACATTCGAGTCGCTTTTCAATATTCCGTAATTGGGTAGGGGTGAGTTCGTCGTCAAAAATAATGGTTCCAACTTCGTGAATTTTTAAATAATTCGAAATTTCGTCGAGTTTACCCGTGCCTACAAAAGTGGCCGTATTGGGAGTGTCTAATTTTTGAAAGAATTTGCCTACAACGGTTGCCCCGGCAGTTAATGCTAAAAATTCTAACTCCTCGATGTATTCTCTGGCTTTAGTTTCGTCTTGTTCCTGATTTATCAGTCCAACAAGCACTGCTTTTTCTTCTGAAATATTGATATCTGACATACTTATTTGTTGTAACAAAAAAACCTGATTCCACTCAAGGCAGAATCAGGAATATTTTATTTTATTAATTGCAACTATTGTAATTGGAAATTAATAGGTACAGTAAACGATACTCTTACCGGCTGTCCTCTTTGTTTACCCGGACTCCAGCGAGGCATGTTGTTTACAACCCTTAATGCTTCCTGATCGAGCGAAGGATCTACACCACGAGCCACACGTGCATCGGCAATTCTACCATCGGTATTTACCACAAACTGAATATATACACGTCCCTGTATTCCATTTTCGGCAGCAATAACCGGGTAGCGTACATTGTTCGAAATCCAGCTTCTCAAAGCAGCTTCTCCACCCGGGAATTCAGGCATATCTTCTACAATAACAAATACTTCATCAGCGTCAGATTCTTGTTCGTCACGAATTACAGGCATGGCATCCACTATAAAGTCGTCATCTGCCTCCGACGATTCAAAAATAAATTCTTCATCAAGTTCTACGTCGTCATCGATGATTGTCAGTACTTCAACAACACGTGGTGGTGGTGGTGGTGGCGGTGGTTGAATTTCTTCGTGACGTGTAATAGGTATTACTTCGTCTTCAATTTCCTGATCTACCAAGTCTCCAAGAGCATCTACCGTTTTAACATTGGCTCTAATACTAAAAGCGGTTAAAACAATGCCCAGAGAAATCACCAAACCAAGCTGAACAAATATGTTCCGCTTGTTCTCAAGGTCGGCTTTTGGTGTTTTTTTAACTTCCATAAAGCAATATTTTTTTCGTTTTTTTTATTCTCAATTGAGCGGCTAAAGTTATAAAATATCTTTGTAACTGCTCCATTGTGCTTTTAAAAATTTAAAACAAATTCTTCGCAGTTTATTTTTTCAATTTGATTATCTTAATTTTATAAATTAAAATCAATGCTTGTCAAACTATGATGCATTTGTTTTAACAGTGAGATTCAGTACTTTTCGGTTCAATTTTTAATGAGCAAAAATTGAACCGAAATGTTATTTTTCCGAAATTATTTAAAACAAACTAATGAAAATAAAAAAAGAAATGCATCGAAAACCGAAAAAATTATATATTTGCACCTTCTTTATCGGTACATAGCTCAGTTTCTCAATGTATATCGGGAAGAGCGTTTGACTTTAATGGGGGATTAGCTCAGTTGGCTAGAGCGCTTGACTGGCAGTCAAGAGGTCACCGGTTCGACTCCGGTATTCTCCACCTGAATATGAGGGTTGCATAATAATATTTGCAGCCCTTTTTTATTTCTATGCAATTTGCGCTTGTCGATATGCTAAAATTAAAAAATAAAAAACCCGCTTAACTTATAGATAGTTA
>SKHV01000355.1 GCA_007116765.1 Prolixibacteraceae bacterium
AGAAACACAATTTAAGCAGTGTGTTCCTGATAACCCCGCAAACCAGCATCGAACGCATAAAAGCCTACGACGAAGCTTGCACGGGTTTCATTTACATGGTTTCGTCGGCCAGTACTACCGGTGCCAACAAAACGGTCGACAGCGACAAACAACAAGAATATTACAACCGGGTAAAAAGCCTTAACCTGAAAAGCCCTACACAAATAGGCTTCAACATCAAAGATAAAGCTTCGTTCGATCGGGCATGCTCGAATGCTAACGGTGGCATTATTGGTTCAGCATTCATCAAAAAAATTTCGGAACAAGGTGATTTGAAAACTAAGGTACGGCAGTTTGTGGAAGGAATTCGAATTTCATCACTCCGTGGAAAAATGATGAAACAATCTGATGAAGATATAAAACATCAAATAAGTGAACTTAGAAAGGAATGGAAACGCGATATTTAGTAGACACTTGTGCCATAATATTTGAACCCAAATAGTTTATAGCATATTGCATTTCTCAAATATTCAAAACAGAAGGAACGGGAGTTTGTGGAAAGAATTCGATAGTTAATGTTGTCATACTGAATACAGTGAAGGATCTGCACGCAATTGGAAACTTTCGCAAAGTTTAGGATGACAGGCATTTCGCATACTAAAGAAACTAACTACAATATACCCACAGCTCAAAATTTCAATACTTCAATTTCTTTGCATCCTGTCGGTTATCCCAAAAAAGAATAAGCTCAATCGTTTGTTTTCCTACCCGGTAGATCAGCGTATTATATGGTATTAAATTACCGATCCTGACATTATTTAACTTTAATGAGCGCTTAAACATTTTTGGGGGTTTCGAAATTAGAACAAGTATTCTATCCACTTCATCCATGAATTTATCAGCAGAAGTTTGCCCCCATTCCGATAAAAGGAACGTAAAAATTTGGTCGTAGGTTTTGACCGATTTAAACGACCATGATACTTTCACTTTCTCCCGTATTTATTACGAAACATTTTCATTACCTCTTCATGGCTCACAACCCGGCCAGCATCGGCATCGGCAATTCCCTCTTCAATAGCAGCCCGCATTTCGTCACTAATTTCATCGGCCCAATCGTTCTCTAGTTGTGAATGCGCTTCAATTATTGAACGAATTTTGTACAAAGCAGCTTCGTCGTTCACCTGATCGATTAATTTATGTAATTCAGCTTTTAGCTTTGAATAATCCATAGTGAAAAGTTTTATGCAAATTTACAGAAAACAGCACTGTAAATCGAACTTAATCAAAAATTTCGCCGCTAGTTATGTCACAAAACTTTTACTTTTAGGTCATATCAATAAAACCTTTTATTTGAACCACTTCGAAACCATATACACCGAAAATTATCGACTAATATTCAATGTTGTACAAAAGATTATTGGCAACACCGACGAGGCTTCCGATATAGTAAAAGAAACGTTCATCGCGCTTTATCAATTGCTTCAAAAAAACATACAGGTCGATTACCCTCGAAGCTGGCTCTACAAAGTGGCAGTAAACCGAAGCATTGATTACCCGAAAAAGCAAAATCAATCCTGCTAAAATGGTTTTTCGCGATGGTATGATTTACAGTTTGCAAACATTAAAGCAAGCCGAAGGCGTACCACTGAGATTAGTTAGATTCAAACTTGAATAACAACTTTAACTGCAATTTTTCAAAATAGCAACATGGAACACAAGTTGTGATTTCCGGCCATACAGCGATCTCGCATTTGTCAACAGGGAGACTGAAAGGCTCATTGGTTTCAGCACAATTCTTCCAGAATTAATCATATAATTTAACATAGCAACCACAGTAAAATAATTAATTATTCCTCCTCGTTACATTAAATTTTATTCCTTATTAATGCATTAAACCTGAAAATACATGTAAACCCAACAAATAAGCGTATCTTGCGCCCCACAAATATGAGACTTAGTTAATGTCTCGCTTATAATAATATATGACATTTAACGATTTAGATTTAATTGAGCCTATCAAAAAGGCTATTAAAAACGAAGGATACACCATCCCTACCCCAATTCAAGAACAAGCCATTCCAATAGTACTTAATAAGCACGACCTAATGGGTTGCGCACAAACCGGCACCGGAAAAACGGCTGCTTTTTCAATTCCTGTAATACAACTTTTGCACGAAAGCGCTACACAGGAAAAAGGTAAAAGAAACATTAGAGCACTGATAGTTACTCCCACCCGCGAACTGGCCATACAAATTGACAACAGCATTGCAGCTTACGGAAAATATGCGGGTTTACGCCACACTGTTGTTTTTGGCGGTGTTTCGCAACATGCGCAAACACTAGAATTGCGAAGAGGTGTTGATATTTTAACCGCAACCCCCGGACGCTTGCTCGACCTTATCAATCAAGGCTTTATAAAACTCAACTCGATTGAATATTTTGTGCTCGACGAAGCCGACCGCATGCTCGACATGGGCTTCTTGAACGACGTGAAGAAAATCATCAAATTGCTGCCCGAAAAGCGCCAGTCGCTGTTTTTCTCGGCAACCATGCCTTTATCGATTGTAGGTTTGGCAAACACAATACTGAACAACCCCCGGAAAATTTCGATAACTCCCGAAACAACCACTGCCGAAACGGTTCAACAATCGCTTTACCATGTGAGCAAAGACAACAAACGCAACCTGCTGTTGCAGTTACTTGACGACGAAAACATTAACACAGCCCTTGTTTTTACACGCACTAAATACGGTGCCGATAAACTATCGAAGTTATTGAACAAGAAAGGGATAAAAACCGAGGCACTGCATTCAAACAAATCGCAACAGGCCCGGCAAAAAGCCTTGAGCAATTTCAAAAGCCAATATACCAAAGTGCTTGTGGCTACCGATATTGCTGCCCGCGGAATCGATGTTGACGACCTATCGTGTGTGATCAACTTCGAGATACCGAACATTGCCGAAACCTACGTTCACCGTATAGGACGTACCGGTCGTGCCGGAGCACTTGGCCAGGCAATATCGCTTTGCGATACCGATGAGCTTCCGTATATCAAGGATATCCAAAAACTGATTTCGATGCGCATAGATGTAGTGAAAGAGCATCCCTTTCATTTGGAAAGCAGCTCAAGCGATTTCAAACTGGAAACGAACAAACCCAGAACTTCAAATCAACGAAAGAAGAAAAGCCCATACAGGGGCAAACGGCAATTCCAAACATCGAAACGGTAATTTTTTTTTAATTAAAATGCATAATCCGTCATTCAACACCCAAAATCCGTAATTCATAATATTTTTATGTCAGCTCATAAATGCTTTTTCTATATTTACATTCATTCTGAAAGCAAATATATAGAACAAGATTATGAAATTGTACACAATTTATGCCGATTCGAATAAGCTAAAAGAAGAACAGCTTAAAGGTGCCAGGCTTTCGGTTTATTTCAGGTGGTTTTTTATTTTGCTGATTACCTCGCTTTTGTCGATACAGGCTTTGCTGGGACACCAAGCCGAATCGTCAAAATCGATTGTATTCATTGCTATTTACATTGTATCGAACATTGGCCTGTGGTACGCCGTGAAGCGCAAGTACAATCCCCGTTTTCTTGGGTTTTTCAGCGCAGTTATCGATGTAGGCATTGTATGCATGCATTTGTATGTACAAACTGTAAATTTCGATTACACCTCATCAACCGCAGCTGCCACCACTTTTCTGATACCTATTTTGTTTTTGCTATACACTTTCAGGCTCGACAAAGGTTTAATGTATTTCCTTATATTCATTTCGGTTTTTGGTTTTAACCTGGTTTACCTGACAAATTATTTTGAAACCCCCGAATTATACAACCTTCATTTGTCGCTGTCGCCCACTTCGCATTTTTTCAAATCGGCCTACATTTTTTTTATTGGCCTTTTGTGCGTGTATTTTCAATATTCCATATCGCGCTTTATTAATACGCAAATATCGGAAGCCACTGAAAAAGCAAAGCTCGATGCCCGTATCAGGATAGAACAGGAGAAAAACATGCTTACCCAGCAACACCTTTCTCAGGAAAAAATCCTTATCCGGAACCTTGAAAAAGAAGTACGGGAAAAAGAACAAATAGCAAGTAAACTGAACGAAAGCCAGGAAACCTTACAAAGTATTATGTCGAACCTGGTGGGTGCAGCTTCGCGTTGTAAATTCGATAAAAACCTTACGGTTAAATATTACAGCGATAAAATAGAAGAAATTACCGGCTACCCTGCTTCCGATTTTACCGACAACCGCGTGCGCAGTTTTGCAAGCATTATTCATCCCGACGACATATTTAGATGCAATAAAAAAATTGAAGAAGCAGTCACAACAAATAAGCCTTACGAATTTGAATACCGGATATTTCACAAAAACGGAAAGGTTGTATGGCTGAAAGAAAACGGGAAGGTCATTTTCGATAAAAACGGTGAAATTGAATGGCTTGACGGGATAAGCATTGACATTACCGAGCAGAAAGAAGCTGAGGCAGCTTATCAGGAAGTGGAAACACGCTTTAAAGAATTAACCGACCTGCTGCCCCAGCCGGTTTACGAACTCGACAACGAGGGAAATATTGTTTTTTGCAACAAGGCTACTACCGATTTGTTTGGTGAATTAAAAACCAACGACAGCGGTAAAAAATCAGCTCTACAGGTTTTTGTCCCTGAAGACATTGAACGTGTTATAGAAAACCTGACACTTAGGTTAAACGGGACTAAATTAATTCAGCAAAATCAATACCGGGCATATAACAGAAACGGTGAAATTGTTGACGTGGTAATATACGGCGCACCAATTTACCGCAACAATGAAATTGTGGGCACACGTGGCATTATTATCGATGTAACCCATATGAAAAGTGTTGAAAAGGAACTGAAGAAAGCAAAAACTGAATTGGAACTACTGAACAAGCACCTGGAGCAAACCGTTGAAGAACGGACCCGAGAGCTGACCGAAGTAAATACCCAGCTTTTGAAATTGCAGAAAGAAAACCTGCAATCGCAGTTCGAAGTACTGAAACAACAGGTAAACCCCCACTTCCTTTTCAACAGCTTAAATGTACTCACATCGCTTATAAAAGTTGACCCCGACCTTGCCGAGACATTTACAGAAAGGCTTTCGAAAGTATACCGATACGTGCTCGAGAACAAAGACAAAGATTTGGTCACGCTCAGTACCGAGATGGATTTTCTTAGGGCATACGTGTTCTTAATCGACATAAGATTTAAAGGGAAAGTTTTTGTGAATATCAAGTTCAACGAAAACGAAATTGAGGGCTTTGTGGTTCCATTGGCGCTTCAGCTGCTTATTGAAAACGCTATTAAACACAACACTTTTTCAAAAAAGAACCCGCTGAACATCAATATGTTTGTCGACAACAACAACTTCCTGAACATTGTTAACAACCTGCAAAACAGGGAAACACACATGGTTTCAACCGGCGTGGGGCTTGTAAATATCAGTAAGCGCTACAGCCTCCTGTCCGAATCAGAACCCGTTTTCGAACTTACGAAAGATGAATTTATAGCGAAAATACCCCTTATCAAAAAAGAGAATAAAACAAATTAGAAAATATATCATGAACGTAGTAATAATTGAAGACGAAGCATTAGCATCGGAGCGACTAAAGAAAATGATACTGACGTGCGATAACACTATAAACATTATGGCACAGCTCGAATCGGTAGAAGAATCGGTAGAGTGGTTCAGCAGCAATGCCCACCCCGACCTTATCTTCCTTGACATTCACCTCGAAGACGACCTGAGTTTTGCAATTTTTGAAAAAGTGGAAGTTTCGAGTGCCATAATTTTCACCACAGCCTTCGACGAGTATGCTATAAAAGCATTTAAACTGAAAAGTATCGACTACCTGCTAAAACCAATTGTGCAGGAAGAATTGGATGCCGCACTTAAGAAATACCGCGAGATGTCGGGTGAAAAAACAAGCACCGATTTGCACATGCTGTACAATATGATTGTGAAACGCAACAATTACCGTGAGCGATTTTCGGTTAACGTGGGGCAAAAACTAAAAACATTTGCTACCGATGAAGTTGCTTACTTCATGAGCGACAGTGGCTATACCAATGCATGTTTAAGCGACGGTCGCAGCTACTGCATTGACCAAAGCCTCGATGCGCTTTCAAAAGAAATCAACCCCAAAAAGTATTTCCGAATCAACCGCAAAGTACTCATTTCGATTGATGCCATTAAGGAAGTTCACGTGTTTGCAAAAAGCCGTTTAAAGCTCGACATAAGACCAAAACCCGAAGAAGATGTATTTGTGAGCATCGACAAAGTTACACAATTCAAAAAATGGTTGGAAGGAAGTTATGAATAGGTATTTTGCTCTTTTTATATTTGTATTGCTTTCGCAGCTTGTAATAAGCAACAACAATACAGCAAGGGTTTTCACCCCTTTTACAATCGATATTGACCCGATGGAACGCCTGCTACTGATTAATATCGAAAACGACCCCGATTCAATTTATATTGGTTTCGAACCACAGGTTTTCGACGACAGCACGAACGGAAAAGGCCATTTGGTAATTGCCTGGCGTACCGACGGGAAAGTTGATGTGTACCATCAGCCTTCACTGAAGTTGAAGCCAGAAAAATACAACATTGCAGGAAAAGGCCTTGCTAATATGATTGAAAGTCCTCTAAAAAATTCCATGTTCACAATCAACGAAAACGGTGTACAGGCTTCGTATGAATTTATTGATTTATATAAACGAAAGATATCTTTTGCTATTCACGAAAACAATTCCAGCAAACGAAAACCTTTTGGTTTACTTGCGCCTATGGGACATGCCGCTGAAAACCCTGAAGCACTGCCTCTGGTTCTATTGCACGATTTTTATTTTGTACGACAAAAGCACACTTTAATAAATGTGACTATCGATGGTCAAGAACATGAAATTGACAAACTACCCATGCCAATGGATGGCACACGAATGTATTTTGCTCGTTACAGTCCCAGTCCGTTTATAGTGACATTCAACAATGAATCAAACGGCCCTCTGCCTTATTTCGATGTAAGACAAGGCGATACAGACTACATGCACGGCACACACCTCTATAATTTAGCTTGGAACAACAATAAACCGTCTATAGAATCAATATCTCGCAATACGGATAAATACGAAATAAATATCCGTTTCAACCCGGCATTTCCTTCGTTTGAAAGTTTGGAAAGCGGAGGTGCATTTTCCGGAGAATTCAGTATTGAAGGCCATTACTCAACAGGAACCATAACAGGCCATTATTTCATTGGAATGAATGATAGCAGCTATAATATGGAATTAGTGCCCTCTGGAGGCTGGCTTCCCCGCCCCGATAAACTTTCGTTGCGTTTTTTGTATTCGGTAGGAAAAGCTTTCAAAAACTGGCCAAAAACCTATTTATGGAATGCTGAAATCTCAAATACCAAAAAGGATCAACTACACATGAAATCATCGTGGACACGAATTGATAATTCTAAATTGAACCGGTAAGCTGGCTTTTTAAACAAACCTCACCATTACAATTTTTCTAATATCATTTTTAATACTGCCTGTGCCGATACCACACGGTTGGCTGCCTCGGGTATTACTATCGAGCTGGGGCTGTCGATTACACTGTCGGCAACAACCATGTTACGCCTTACAGGTAGGCAGTGCATAAATTTTGCATTGTTGCTAACGGCCATTTGCCTGTCCGATACTGTCCAATTACGATCTTTCGAAAGTATTTTTCCATAATCGGTGTACGATGCCCAGTTTTTGGCATACACAAAATCGGCACCTTCGAAGGCTTTCATCT
>SKHV01000007.1 GCA_007116765.1 Prolixibacteraceae bacterium
AGAAAAAGAAAGACTGACAGTTTTGCTATGCTCTGCTTCAATGTGAAAATTAGCCATATCAATTTCTTCAAGCATAAACCATCGTCCGGGACGCCGGTCGTATATGCCAAAAGTTAAGGGGAGTGAACTTTTATCGAATTCAATATCCGAGTCATAGGGATTATCGATTTTGACTGTAAACTGAACCTGATTCTGATTGAACTGTTGCTCTTCTATTGAAAAAGTCAGCCTATAATAACTCCTGAAGTTATCAATTTTTTTCATGTACCACACCTCCTTGGGCGTTTCAACCCTTGTTGCATCGGTGAATTGCAAGCTGTCGAGTGTAAGTACAAAAACCGTTTCGCCTTTCATATTCTCGTGATTTTGCCATATATCGAACTGGTTCTTACGATATTGCCCAGAGTTAAGGTTCGACACTCCGGCATCGCGCGTATACCAGGCAAAACGTGCTGCTTTGTTCCATGTATCCTGAAATACAACCGGGTAGTAAGCTGTGTGAGTTTTCAATATTTCCGCATCGGTATCCCAACCGTAATACATTTTTAAAACCGGCAAACTACCGGCGAATGGAGTTATCACAATTACTTTGGCAATTAACAGCAAACCAACATTTGCCAATGCACTACGGTATAACCACTTGTGCCATTTCTCCTTCTTTATAAGAAAAACATACGAAACAGCGACTAAAGGAACAACAGCAACATAGGTCCAGTCCGCTTCAAAGTCGCCGCCAAATGTGGTGATGAAAAAAAATACAAAAATGCCAATAGCTGACCATTTGAGAGCCTTTTCATATCTATAATCTGCCCTGAACATTACTAAAACCATAAAAAACAGCCATCCCAGCCAGGGGCCGGCAATTAATAATTGACTGAAAACATATTCCACAAGTAGCATTGGGTCGAAAGGGGCTTTATGGCTATCAATTAAATGGTACTGAAGTGATGCAAAGTTGTGGTTTATTTGCCACAATAAATGTGGCACCATTAATAGTGCGGTAATAAAAATGCAAAGCCAAAAACTCCATTTTCTCAGCAGTTTTAAGTTTGTTAATACTACAAAAAACGGAATAAGCACACCTTGATATTTTGAATAGAATAAAAGAGATGAAACTAACGCCAGTGAAAAAACATTAATGAAATTATCATTGTCTAAATATTTTCGGTATAGCACAAAAAAAAGTGTGGTAAAGAAAAACAATGGAGCGTCGGGTGTGGCAATAAATGAGTATGGATGGATGATCATTACCGAAAAAATAATAGACCAAAACAAGAGAGCGTTTTCGCCATAGGGCTTTACTATAATCCACAAATTCAATATCGATAACGAAGAGATTATGACAATTAACAGACGAACACCCAAAGCACTATCAAATATTTTAGTGCCCACAAAAATAAGCCAGGCAATCATTGGTGGATGGTCGAAATAACCCCATGAGAGTGAACGCGAATACAACCAATAATAAGCCTCGTCGTAATGAATACCCATTGTAGCAGCCGAAAACAAGTTGAAAAGGGTAAATAGAATCAAAAATGAAATAAATAACAACTGATTATTATTTCGTACTTTAAATAGAGTAAACATTATACTACATTTATGTTAATTTTGTTTATTTCGTAACTTTGAGTTTTTTTAATGGTATCACAAAGAAGATAAAAATAAATCCAAAACGCAATGCACATGTTCAAAAGATTATCAGCCTTAATAATAATTTGCTTTTTTTTCGTTTCAATACTTCATGCACAAACACTAGAATATTCGCTTAAATACGATGGCATAGCCGATAATCGGGAATATTTTAGTCCGCACCACGATGCAGAAACCATTTTTGGTTCAAGGCTTGGATTTGCACTTGGAACAAGTATCGACTCGATTCATCAATTTAGAGCCGGGTTAAGCTACTTTTATGAATTTGGTGGTAGTTTTGGCGAGTTGCCACCACATTTAATTATGTATTATTCTGTCGATCATCACAAATGGGCTTTTAAGATAGGAGCTTTCCCGCGTAAAGAGAATATTCCTTATCCTAATGCGCTTATATCTGAGAAATACGAATATTATAACCCAATAGTAGATGGACTTTGGGTAAAGCACAAAAGCAAAAACGGAAACTTTGGTTTGTTTGCCGACTGGGTTAGTAGACAGGACTCAAACAGACGAGAGCAATTTATAGCTGGTTTTTTTGGAAATTTACGCTACGGAAATTTTACTTTTGAAGATTATTTTTATTTGTTTCACAAAGCTGGCCGTATTTTCAAAGTAGAGGGCGAACACATTGAAGACTCGATGGGTGCAATTTTCTTGCTAGGATACGATTTTTCCGATAAGGTGCCACTCGATATACTCTCAGTCAAAACCGGAACAATGAGTTCGGCATTCAGAAACCGTGGCGATGGTTCCGATTTTGACATCAACACCTCGTCGTATTCCGAGGTTGTAGTCGATTACAAAGGCTTTGGACTTGAGGCATTCTTGAAATTTGGCAGCCCACATCATTTCGAATTTGGCAGTAACTATTACAACAGCGCTACAAACTATGTGCGCACCCGCTTTTATTTTACACCTATAAATCTTGAACGAATTCAGGGACGTTTTATGTATTCACTACACTTTACTGCCGAGAGGATGGATCATCAACAGCAATTTTTACTTAGCTATATGTTTTAGTCTTTAAAATTGCCTCAATACTTCGTATAAATGTTGCACAGGCAGCCCCATCACATTAAAATACGAGCCTTCAATACGCTCTACGGCAATATAGCCTATCCATTCCTGTATTCCATAAGCACCCGCTTTGTCGTATGGCCTATAATGCGAAATGTAGTAATCAATTTCGTTGTGGCTTAGTTTTTTGAAATACACCGTTGTGGATGAAGTGAAACATTCTTGTTTCGATTTATGCATTACACATACACCTGTGAGCACTCTGTGTGCCTTGCCCGAGAGTTTCTCAATCATGGTATAAGCTTCGTTGTAATTATCCGGTTTTCCCATTATTTCGTTACCAAGCACAACTATTGTGTCGGCAGTTATTATAAGCGAAATGTCGTTCAACCTATTTTCAAAGGGTTTTGCCTTTTTCACCGCCAAATATTCAGCCACCTGTTCAACAGGAATATCTATAGGAAAATCTTCCTCGGTATCAATAGATTCTACAGTAAATTGAATACCTAATTCGGCGAGCAACTGTTTGCGACGGGGTGATTTAGACGCCAGTATTATTTGGTAACTTTTCAGCTTATCGAGCATAGAATAGTTGTTAATACGATGAAGTGTTCAATACATCGGTGTTAAGCCATTTGCCTTGCGCACGCATTACCTGCTCAATTACATCGCGCACACATCCTTCGCCGCCTTTACGATCCGAAATGTATTTCGAAATGGATTTTATTTCGGTTACCGCATCGGAAGGGCATGTAGGCACCCCTACTCGAGCCATCACATTATAGTCGGGCAGGTCGTCGCCCATGTACATCACATCGTGTGCATCTATACCCGTTTCGGTCATCCACTGTTCAAAGCATTTGAGTTTATCGTTTACCGAAAGGTATATTTGTTCAATACCCAGTTTTCTAAACCTTTTTTCGATAGTTATATTTTTGCCTCCGGTAATTATAGCAATTGGGTAGCCGTTGAGAATGGCGTTGCGTATGGCAAAGCCGTCTTTCACATTGGTAGTGCGCATGGGCTCTCCGTTTTCATCTACCGGTGAGATATCGGACGAAAGCACTCCATCAACATCAAATACAAAGGCTTTAACGTGCATCAATTCTTCTTTAAAAAATGCCATATTTATTAGGGTTTATGTTGTTTTTGTAAACGAAAAATGCTTTCGCTGATTAATTTATACAACTCAGCTTGTTTTGTTTCGTGTGTCAGTGAGTCAATATGTTTTTTAATTACGTTCATGTCCATTCGCACTGCCGGTCCGGTTTGAGCAACAGCGGGTTCCATTTGTTCAATTTTAGCCGCAGTTTCGGCAATGAGTGGCCGTAAAATATCAAACGACAGATTTGTGCTTTTTATCATTTCAAACGACAGGGCATACATGTGATTTACAAAATTACAGGCAAACACCGCGGCTAAATGAAGTTGCTTGCGTTGTTCCGAATTCACTTTTCGCACGTCGCCTGAAATGGTTGAAGCAAGTTGTAATAGCTTTTCTTCATTCTTGATATTGTTGGCCTCAATACAAAAAGGAATGTGTTCAAAATTAACTTCGCGGTGTTTAGAAAAGGTTTGTAAAGGATAAAAAACACCAAAGTTAGTCGAATACCGTGATAAAATACTCATAGGTACACTGCCGGCTGTATGCACTATAAGTTTGTTGTTGAAACTAGAACATTCTAGTATTTCAGTCATGGCCTTATCGCTTACCGCTATAAGATAAACATCGGCATTTGGTGTAATTAGCGAAACATCAGTAATAAAATCGCAATTAAATTGGGCAGCCAGTTGCGAAGCCGATTGCTTTGTACGGCTGTAAACCTGTACAATTTGACTTCCGTTGCGAAAGAGTTCCACCGAAACCCGGGTAGCCAAATTGCCTGCCCCTATAATTGCGATTTTAGTCATTTACATTCTTCAAATTATTGAAGTAAATAATTCTTTATTTTTCTCTAATCCAGGTTTGAGTACGATAAAGAAAGGCAATGTATCCTCTTACATTTAACTTATCGTTATCTTCATCATCAACCCAAAGGCGCACATCGTAAACTTTTCCATTGTCGGGGTCTAAAATACCTTTATCGCCTGTCCATCGACCACTATCATACGTAAGCCCGTTTATTATTTGCAAGCCAAGTATTCTTTTTCCATTCAAATCACCTTTACACTCGGTGCAAACCGGATCGTAATTCGGATCTTCATTAAATAACTGAACAATAGTACCGTAAAGCTTATTGTTTTTTTTGGTAATTTCTACAATTGACTTCACTTCACCTGTGCTGTCGTCAATTGTTTTCCATTTACCAATTACACTTCCCGAGGCTAATGCCACATTGCTAAAAAGTAGTGCAAGCCCAATTACAATAATAATTTTTTTCATATTCCCCTCTTATAAATTAATAATTCTCTACGAAAGAAGTAAATAATTCGCAAATCGAAAATCTTTACTAAAATTTTCGACTAAAACTAATTGAATACCTCGAAACTTGCAAATTGCAAATACGAATCATTCAACGGTCCCCATCCTGACGAATTTCCGCCATGAAAAGTCGAAAAGAAAATTCCTCCAATTTTATGATATTCATTATTTATATCTCCATATCTTAAATCGTCGAGTGTTAACAGTTCCACACCATCCACTTTCACAATTAGTTTTCCATCATCTTTGCCGGGCGTGCCTACATTTACATGTTGTTCAATAACGTACCATTTGTCCGGTTCGAAAAAAAAATTACAGTCAATATCCTGTCCCCACTGCTTGCCCCCCCATTTTTGGTTTTCTGAAGGAGGCAAGTATGCATACACCACCAATTCCCCATCAGTTCGCCACATAAAACGCATGGTCCATCCATTGGCACCATCAGGTTGTGTTCCTCCTGAGCGAGCCCACGAATCGCCACCCCCCATTAGTCCGGGCAGCTTACCTCCAAGTCTGAAATCAAACCCTTCTTCAAACTTTAGCTGATACTTTAAAGTTAAAGATTTGAAACCATCTGTGTTTTCCAGTTCCTTAGTGTTAGAAAAAACCATAGGAAATTGAGCCCCTCCCTCGGCAGGACCAACTGCTCCTTCAGGATAAAAAACCCGTAAAGCACTTTGATTCGGTTTCAGAGGCACAATTTCACATTCGTCTGTTCGGTTTGTCCATTCAATGCCCCATTTATTTTTCCACTTTTCAGTATTAAATGAGGAATCAAATTCAGCCGTAAAAAAGATATGATTCTGCACATTTTTGTTTAACGAAGAAATATTTTTATTCGATTTACAGGCAATTAAATTACCAAAAAGAATAAAAAGGAACATGCAACAAAATGCCTGATGAACACGGTTCATAGTTGATATGTTATTAGTTTTAAAAATACGAAAATACAAATTATTAAAACCCCACACAGATAAAACTCATCAAAATTTCAATGAACAATCATTTATACATTTAATAATACCTCAAAAAAGTAGTTGAAATAATGGGTAACATATCTTATTCTTTGATGCAACGTATACCACGCGCTGCTTCTTTGTTTCCAAAGTGAAAATAAAAATGATCGTCGTGAAAATGAAGATCGATGTACCAAGCCTCGGTTTCACTGTATTCATTAACAAACCACCATGAGCCAAAATATTCAAAACGATGAAAAGAGCCATCGGGTTGGCGGTCGCCTGCGGGCAATGCACTAAAACAAAAATCGTTAGTTCCATTACCATTTTCTTTCCATCCGCTTGTAGTTTTCAAATGAGCACCTAAATCTATCCAGTGGTGACCAACTTTTTCGTAGCCTCCATTTTCGTAACTTACAAATTCTGCCAGCTCATTCCAGTCTTGCATGTTGGGTAGTCTCCAACCTGTAGGGCAGGCATTCTGAGCAGCCTCCCAGTTGTATAATGCGCCATATTGCTGGTATTCTGAAGTGCGAACAGCATCTTCAATATTATTTCCATGGAAACCTTGAACATAATAATAAGGATTGGAATACTCGCCTTCGCTAGGTGGAGAAACCTGAGGCAACCATGCCAAATTTTCAGTCATCCAAATTTGTCCATTCAGAAGTTCAATGGTATTGTATATGTTGCCATCGCGTTCATCGGTCATTTGACCAAGCGACTCGGAGCAGTTCAATGGCTCACGTATAGGGAAAGTCTGTTCTGATGAATAAGCATAATTACTTCGGTTCATATTTGCAAGCGCAATAATTCTATACTGTATTGATTTTAAGGGCAGATAAATCGAATCAGTAAAACTAAGCGCATAAGAATCAATTAGAGAGCTGTTTACTCTCTCCCACTCTTCATTCTCAATATTACGTTCGAGAATATAACCGTCAAAAGATTCATCATTCTGCGACCAGCTTAATTCAACACCACTGTTAATGATTTTAAGCTTGAGTTCCGATGGAGTCCATAATTCAGCGGGATAGTCTTCATGATAGGGATTGTCGGCTTTGTCGCATGAAGTCAAAAAGGCAACAAATAAAATCATCAAAATCAGTTTAAATTTTTTCTTCATCATTTTTCATTTAAGTGGTTATTTATTCTAACTGTAGTTTGCATTAATGGTCACTTGACTAAATGTTAGTAAAACAAACAATTGCTTTATTATACAATTTTTATTAAAATAAGCAATAATTCCTATAACATTTATAGTATTTTTTTGTTCACACTAACTTCTGATAATTAATGTATTAATACCGACTTTGCAACAAGGTGTTTTTAAGCATTTCGGAACAAAACACAGCAAAAAGAATTAATTTGCACCCGATTTCATGTAATTTAGTCATCAAAACATCTAGAGAGATTTGTTTTCACATCAAAATAATTCAATTCTTTAGTAATTTAACGTAACAATAGAATTTTATTAAAAACTAAATTTATGATGATCATATTAAAATGTAGCTTATTGATGTTTATTGTTCCTGAGCAACATCAAAATAGCTTCGTGGTTCATAATCAACATCGCACCACCAACCAGTACCATTCCAATTATGGCGAAAATCTCGGGGCTTTCGCCGGGCAGTAATATCCAGCTTAATATGGCACCAAAAACAGGAATAATAAATTTCCATGTGTTCAAGTACGAAATTTTCATGCCGGGACGCCTG
>SKHV01000099.1 GCA_007116765.1 Prolixibacteraceae bacterium
GAGTGTTTTTCTCTGCATGTTTTTTAGGTTGCTGTCAGAATAGAAGCCATTTTAATATCACGATACCGATGAAGAATTTTTTCTTTTTTTTCTTTTTTCTTCTTTGCCTTGGATTGGGCGCACAACAATTGCGGTTCGATCACTTCGATGTTTCGAACGGTTTATCGCAAAATAACATTAACTGCCTTGAGATTGACCCGCGCGGAAGAATTTGGATTGGAACGCTCGATGGTGTTAATGTTTTCGATGGGAACCGTTTCGAAGTTTTTAAACCTTCGAGAAACAAAACGGGTAGCCTGGCCGGCAACCATGTACTTGCAATTGGAAATGGTTTAGGGGAAAATATGTGGGTGGTAACACGTGGCGGGGGCTTGAACCATTTTTGTGCCGCGACACAACGTTTTTCATTGTTCGGGCAGCAGGTTTTTTCGGACTACAGCCTGGAGCAAACCACTAATTTGCTTCAAACCGACGACTCGCTTTTATGGCTTAGCAGTTATTCAACCATTGTGCTTTTGGATATGGCAGGCAACCGGCTTCATACATACAGTACAGGTGGTCAAATAAGGAGCATTCGTATTGTGAACAGCCAATCGGTATTGGTATCAGGTGCTTTTGGAATACTGAAAGTAAGCTTTGATAGGAGCAACGATACCGGAAAGATTGAAATTGAAAGAATGTTCAACGGTGCTTGTTATGGAATACATGCCGGAATTGAAAACTTCTTTTTCATTACCAATGAAGGCATTCTTTCGTCCGATTCGAATTTTGAAAGGATTAACAAAATCATGGATTTATCAGGCGAATTTAAAAACGCTATAAATATTTCCGGAATTAACGGCTTTGAACTTATAAACCACGACTTCTGGATTGGCGGGTATGGTTTTCTTGCTCGTATTTATAAGGTATCCGATAATTACACGATTGAGAATTTTACGCACAACCCGCTAAACCCTTTTTCGTTTAAGGGGCACAACGTAACCCGTATGCTCAACGATAAATTGGGCAACCTTTGGATTGGAACCGACAAAAATGGTCTTGCATACCTGAACCGTTCAAAAAATCAGTTTCAACATTACAGCTGGGATATTGAACCGCTTACCGATCCTGGGTCGAACCCGGTAAGGGCTATTTGTAAAACAAGAAATAATGAGCTGTGGCTTGGTTTCGACCGTGAAGGGGTAGGGGTTTGGAGCGAAGATAAAATGCTGCGTTATTTTTCGCATTATTATACCCGGCATGGCCAACCCAGGCCAATACAGCAGGTGCGTTCTGTTTTTGAAGACAGCAATGGAACTATCTGGATTGGCGAATTAAACAATTTGTGTGTTTTCAACCCTGTGAGCGGCCGGATTGAAAGTGTTGACAAACAACACCCGTGGGCATGGCCTTACCGGAGTTATGTAATGAAAGAAATAGACAAGGGGGTGCTTGTTGTTTCTGGAACAGCAGGACTTGGCTTTGTAAACCTCGACGATGGAGCTTTGTCGATCTTGCCTGTAACTTCTGAAATGGCCACATTCGGACAAAGCATACGCGATGTTGTTAAAGATGCAAAGAAAAATATTTGGGCTGTAATCAATGATTTTGGGCTGATAAAATTTAATTATCCGCATATGGATGCTGAACGCATCATGGCAGGGGTGCATAATTTAAGCGACAATAAAATTTATGCACTGGCAGTCTCGGGCGACAGCCTTTGGATTGGCACCAACTCGGGGCTCGACCTTTTTTCAATACGGGAGAATAAAGTGCTGAAGTCGTTTTACGAGCACGATGGGCTAAGCAACAACGTGGTTTATAGCATTTATATTGACCATGATGGAAATATATGGATGAGTACCAACCGGGGCATAAGTTTTTACAATACAAAAAAACAGGTTTTCCGTACTTTTTTGCACAACGATTTTTTCATGGACGATGCTTTCTTTTTCGATGCCGACGGTACGGTTTTTTATGGCGGATATACAGGGGTAATCTCGTTCAGTCCGCAAAACATCGAAACGGAAATGCCTAGTGTAACCCCTGTAATTGAAACGTTCAGCCTATTGAATAAACCCGTTTTGCCCGGCGACACTATAAATGGCGAAGTGCTTTTCGATAGGCCGGTATTCGAACTCGATAAAATAGTATTAACGCACAGGCAAAATTCATTTTCGTTTAGTTTTAATGCATACCCCTTTGAATATCCTAACCCTAACCGTTATCGTTTCCGCTTGAAAAACTATCAGGACCAGTGGGTAGAAGTAACTGCAAACAGGGAGGCAAGCTACATTAAAGTACCCCCTGGCAATTATATCTTTCAGCTTGAAGCATCGCCCGGGCATTATAATTATGGCAATACTACCGAAATTTTGGTGACAATTGTTCCGCCGTTTTGGATGACCAACTGGTTTCGGTTTTCGTTGCTGGCAGTGTTTTTATTATTGGTTTTTTTGGTATATAGGTTACGGGTAAGGCATGTGAAAAAGCGAAATATTTGGCTACAAAAGAAAGTTGAAGAGCAAACGGCCGAACTGAGGGAGCAAAACCGTACCATACTCGAAATTTCGGAAAAACTGCAAGAAGCTAGTCAGTCGAAATTAAGGTTCTTCACCAATGTTTCGCACGAGTTCAGAACCCCTTTGACCCTTATATTGGGCCAAATTGGGCAGATAAAGGGCGAATTGCCACCGGCTGCCGTTTCAATTAAAAACAATGCCCTCAGGTTGTTGCGGCTTATCAATCAATTGATCGATTTGCGCAAGCTCGATCAGGATCAACTTAAACTGGCTGTGTCGAAAATTGAACTGGTACACTTTATCCGTACAGTTGTTTCAAATTTTGAATCGGGGGCTTTGCAAAAAAATATCGACTTGCACGTTTCTTCAAATGTCGAAGAATTGTATGTTTGGCTCGATTACGACAAAATTGAAAAAATAATTTACAACCTGGTATCGAACGCCATAAAATATACCACTGCAAACAAAAGCGTTGAAGTGAAAATTGAAAGTATAGCTAATGAATTTAAGATTCATGTAATCGATCAGGGCATTGGTATCGACCATGACGAGATTCCACGTTTGTTCGAGCGTTTTTACAGGGCAAAAAGCAGTATCCATAACACCTCGGGGCACGGTATAGGTTTGTCGATGGTGAAAGGCCTGGTTGAGGTGATGCATGGCAGTGTTGAGGCTGAAAGTACCGTAGGTATAGGAAGCCGCTTTTCTGTAAAATTCAAACAGGGGAAGGAACATTTTTCCGATTCCGAAATAATTGATACAGGAGTTTACTGGAACGAACCCGACGATGAATCGTTGATTAACCCCGATCAAATAGATAAGCTCGAAGGAAAAAAAATGCTGATTGTTGAAGATAATGTTGAACTAGCCAATTTTATGGCCGGTTTGTTTGCCAAAAGGTTCGAGGTGCTGCTTGCCCTGAATGGTTCCGATGCATTGGCAAAGATGAATAAATTCCAACCACATATAATTATTTCCGATGTAATGATGCCCGTTATGGATGGCATAGAGTTTTGCCGGAGGGTTAAGTCAGCACCCGAAACTTCTCACATACCCGTGGTGTTACTTTCGGCCAAAACCGATGTCGAAACCCGTATCGACGGGCTCGAAACCGGTGCCGACGATTATGTAGAAAAACCCTTCCACAGCAAACTTCTTGTAGCTAAAATTAATTCGCTGCTTATCAACCGTCTGAAAATTAAAGAAATGTTCCTTTCCGGAAACCTCCAGCTTATCGACGACGGAAAATTGCCCCCAAAAGACGTTGAATTTATCCGAAACGTGAATTCGATTATTGACTTGAATATTGCCGATGTCACTTTTTCGGTTGAAGTATTGAGCGAAAAACTTTTTATGAGCCGTGCAACTTTTTACCGGAAGTTTTCCGATATTACAGGCATTAAACCTGCCGATTATATACGCA
Organism: Prolixibacteraceae bacterium; assembly: GCA_007116765.1. Classification (GTDB taxonomy): domain Bacteria; phylum Bacteroidota; class Bacteroidia; order Bacteroidales; family Prolixibacteraceae; genus Roseimarinus. Next base: position 3,925 of record SKHV01000099.1, read on the forward strand.
AAAAGCGACTGAACCTCGCATTGGGTTTACTCAAGGCAAAGCCCGAACCGATTGCTGTTGTTAGCGAAAAAGCAGGCTTTCAGAATGTTTCGCATTTCAGGAAGTGCTTCAAAGATGAATTTGGCTTAAGCCCCTCCGACGTGCAAAAAGGAAAAACAAACAAAAACAATTAAAAAGATTAACCATGATTGATGTTACTACATTTCATAAGCTCTCGTACGGGCTGTATTTGATTTCTTCTGAATTCGAAGGAAAAAAATCGGGCTATGCAGGCAATACCGGTTTTCAGGTAACGGCAGAGCCATCGACCATTGCAATAAGCTGCAATAAAGATAATTATACCTGTACCATTATCGAGAAAAGCCGTATGTTTTCGCTGTCGGTGCTTCAGAAAGATCTCGATGTGTCGATAATAGGCGACTTTGGTTTCAAGTCGGGGCGCCATATCGATAAGTTTGAAAAATATGAATTCAAAACCGGTTCGCTTGGCATTCCTGTTGTTACCCAAAACTGCATTGCTGCTTTCGAGTGTAAAGTAATTAATCAGGTTGATTGCGGCACCCACATACTTTTTATTGGCGAAGTGATAACTGCCGAGAAGCTCAGCAATGAGCCACCTCTCACATACGATTATTATCATTCGCAATATAAAATGTTGGCTCCTAAAAATGCACCAACCTATATCGATCCGGATAAACTGCTCGACGAAAATGAAAAACAGCCAACCGACAAGTCGGACGATGAATACGGCGATGAACACATTTGCATAATTTGCGGCTATACTTACGATCCGGAAATTGGCGAACCCGACAAGGGTATTATGCCCGGCACAAAATTCGAAGATTTACCCGACGACTATACCTGCCCAATATGCAGTGCAGGTAAAGATATGTTTAAGGAACTTTAAAATGTCAATGGACAGGAGCAGGTATTCGAGAATCAATTTTTTAGTATGTACTGGAAAATTGCTAACCAGTGGCAAGTGCTGCCTACTATTACCATCAGGTGCCAAACTAAATGCGAAAATCTTGTTCTTTCCATTTTGAAGAAAATAATTCCAAACGAATAGAATAGGCCTCCTGCAAATATCAGAACTATGCTGGTAGTGGAAAGATTATTGAAAAGAGCTGATAATAACCCATGGGTTTCCGTTAAATGCAGCAGGTAATGATAAGCGCAGAGGCAGCTATGGTCATAAAAAGACCAACACCGTGCGATATAGCATTGGTTAACTCTTCTTTTTGTGTAAACCGGAGTTTTGGTTTTGAATTCAAAGGAGCAAAATTTTTCCATTTACCACAAGGGCATCAATACCCATTTGTGTTGCGGAGTGTTTCGCATCATCGGCAGAGTGGACAATGGGTTCACCTTTTGCATTAAACGAGGTGTTGATTAGTGCTTTAACACCATAGTTTTGCTCAAGGACTGTAAGCAGATCAAACAGATAAGGGTTATCGCTGCGTTCAAAAATAGTTTGTATTCGGGCTGTACCGTTTGCGTGTATTACTCCGCTAATTTCGTTTTGCTTCTCGGGAATAACCGGTATATCGAGCAACATAAATTTTGAGAGATGATTGATGCATTGTTTTCCGGTAAAGTACCGGGTGTTTTTTTCGAGCATTACAGGAGCTACCGGTCTGTACCATTCGCGTTTCTTGCAATCTACGCTTACCTTCCGGGCTAAGGCTTTGGTAGGTAAAGCCAATATGCTACGGTTTCCCAAAGCACGAGGCCCGGCCTCGGCAATGCCGTTGCATATACCCAATATTTTTCCGGCGGTTAGCAATTCGGCTGCTTGTTGAATATCGTCGGCAGTATAGTCAAATTCGTTTTGTTCAGTATTCCAATTGTTAATGTAAGGGCTGTGAGTTTTAATGTCGTTGCCTTTCATCCATTCGCCATAAGCTGCTGCACCTAGTGCCAAACCTGAGTCATCGGTGCAGGGAGGAATGTAAATGTTTTCGAAAAGCCCACTTTCGATTATGGCCGAATTGGTATAAATATTTAGTGCACAGCCCCCTGTATAGTATAGGTTTTTACAGTTACTCAAAGCATTTACATCGTCAATTTTCAAAAGTGTTTCGCGCATGAATACTTCTTGGATTGTGGCTACTACATCTTGTAAAAAGGTATTGTGCTGGTCAAACGATTTTAGGTTTATGTTGAAGTCGGCTTTAGCACGTTCGAAAAATGCCGCACGTTTTGACCAAATATTTTCAAACCATTTGTTTTGTCTTAGCCAGAACTCTATGTCTTCATTGTAGGTACCCAAAGCCGCGTATCCCATCAGTTTTCCGGGCACACTGTTTTGGTCTTGTATTCTTGCGCCTATAATACCAAAAGTTAGTGCATTGGCATTGTACAGCGATGTCAGATGTTTAAGTTCCCAGTGGTGTTCCACGGGTATTATTTTACCCATGCGGTACATCCATGCCGAAAAATTTGAAAGACTTGCACCTCCATCGAAATGTACCAGCAGGCTGTTCTCTTTGAAGTTTCCATAAAAAGGTAAACATGAAAAAATGTGGGCCAATTCGTGGTTTAATACGTAGCTGTTCATTTCGCGGTTAAACCACCACAAACGGCCTTCTTCCCAGGTTTTTGTGAGCCTTTTGTTGAGTGGAGCCTCAAACCTAATGTTTCCGTCGGTGCAAATAAAAGCACGACCTACCACGTTGTCGGTAAAAACTACATCGGCATCGGTTTCAACCATGCCTGCTTCGCGTAGTATATTCGGAAGATGCTGGTATAGTTTATTGTCACGCTTATAACGGGTTATCCGCTCAAGCTGTAAATACTTTTTTACCCTGCCATTTTGCATTAAAGCAATATTATGATCGTGTACATACTGGGGGTAAGCTGTGTCTATCCTATCCTGTATTCCGTATATTCCTATGGTTGGTTTTGTAATCTCCATTATTCTATTAATTGAACAACTATTGAAATAATGATCAAAACAGTGAAAAATATTTCAGCCCATTTTCGGCGTTTCATGAGTAGGAGATAGTTTGTAAGAAGATATACGAGCGGTATGGCCATTATTGCCATTATTTCGATTGATGCATAAGACGATAACAATAATACTACTGACAAAACGAAAAAGTAGAATAGTATTTTGAAGAATTTTCGGGTGCTGATGCTTTTTTCTGCATAATGCAGTAACATGAAAATACTTGCAAAACTTGTAATGAGCAATAAATAGGCAAAGTAGATTTGTGCATTCAAGGTATGTAGTATTTTTTCGCCTTCGATGATAAGGGCGAATTTTACTGATTCATAAAGAATGTTGGGGTCGCTGAATACATATAGAAGCGAGCTTAGCAATGCCCATGGAAGCATAATGCCGCTTATGGGTACTACTATGCTGCGCCAGGTAATTTTTCCGCTCAAAATGAAGATGCTAATAGGTACTAGCATAATAAATACAATAGAATAGAACGAAAAAAGCCCTGCAATGCCTATTAAGAAACTAGCATCGAAAAGATTAGGTATTGTGTTTTTTTTATCAAAAGCATTGAACAGGCTTTGTATTGAAAGAATAATAAATACTGATGAAATTATTGTGGGGTTCAGAACGTGTAAGTCGATAACTGACAAAGTAATGAACAGAAATAAGTACACCGGTAAAAAGGTTCTCTCTTTCACAAAGGAAAACTTGGCATTTATATGTAGCAGCAAAAAACAAATAAAAATAATAATCAGAAAATTGATTATTATCGAAGGAATAAAGGATATACCATTTGGAATAAAAATATTCAAGAGCGGCGATTGGTCAAAAAATATAATTCCTTCACTTTTTTGTCCTTTAATAAAA
>SKHV01000179.1 GCA_007116765.1 Prolixibacteraceae bacterium
TGGCAACCCCAATTTCTATTCACTACCAAGCAACACCGAACGGAATTTCATTCTTCCCTATGTGAACAATGCCGATGCCGACATTACCCTAGCCAAAGCATTTGTAGACAGCTCCATGCAAAAAGCACGAATGAGCCTTAGGGTAAAAGACATAGGCACACAGGCAATGGACTCACTTTACAATAGGATTAAGGCAGACATGGCTGAACTATTTCCCGCAGAGGAATTTGACATCACTATTACAGGTTCAATGGTTACTTTCTTCAGAGGAAATCAATATCTGGTGCGCAATTTATTCATCAGTCTGGCACTTGCAATTGCGGTCATCTCGTTATTCATGGCAATAATGTTCCGTTCATCACGAATGGTGCTCATGTTCCTGATACCCAATATTATTCCACTTTTAGCCACCGCGGCAATTATGGGCTACACAAACATTCCCATTAAAGCTTCTACAATACTTGTATTTAGTGTAGCTTTCGGAATTTCTGTCGACAACACAATTCACTTTTTGGCAAAATACAGGCAGGAATTAGCCCTTAATGGGTGGAATATTAAACAATCGGTTTATAATGCGCTGCGCGAAACCGGAATAAGCATGATGTATACCTCAACTGTACTTTTCTTCGGATTTGGTATTTTCTCACTCTCTAATTTCGGAGGCACACAGGCAATGGGAATATTAGTTTCAATCACACTGCTTATCGCACTTATTTCGAATCTAATTGTGCTACCCTCGCTTTTGATTGGCCTCGAAAAAATTATCACAACCAAATCGTTTCACGACCCGATACATCTTAAAAATGAAGAAAATCAAGAAGAAGAAATTAGCATAAGATAATTAAATAAACATCCACTAAGCATATGCATACTCACGAAGAATTATACCGTTTATTTACAGCCAAGCTAAAAAACGAGGCAGAGCTTTTAAAATACTCGGAACCCGAAAATTTATACAAACCGGCAATATACACCCTCGAAAATGGGGGCAAACGCATACGCCCAATATTGCTACTAATGGCTCACGAATTATATAGTCTCTCAGTAAACAAGTCGCTATGCGCCGCTTTTGCAATTGAAATATTTCACAACTTCACCCTTTTGCACGACGATATTATGGACGATGCGCCAATTCGGCGCAACCGCGAAACGGTGCACATAAAATATTCCACAAATTCAGCTATTTTATCGGGAGATGCCATGTCGATTTTAGCCTATCAATACCTGGGGAAATGTAAAACCGACAACTTCGAGAAAATTTTCAATATATTTACTCACACTGCTTTACAAATTTGCGAAGGCCAGCAATACGATATGGATTTCGAAACCCGGAACAATGTAAGTGTTGAAGAATACATGAAAATGATTGGCTACAAAACAGCCGTACTTCTGGCTGCAAGCTTACAAATTGGAGCTTTAATGGCCAATGCCCCCGACGACGATGCCAAATTACTGTACGATTTTGGCTATAATCTAGGCATGGCTTTTCAACTACAGGATGATTATCTGGATTCATATGGTAACACAGCCTCTTTCGGAAAATCGATTGGCGGGGATATTCTTGCCAATAAAAAAACCTTTATGCTGTTGAAAGCCTTCGAACTGGCAAACCACGAACAGACCGACAAGCTTAAGCGTTTAATAAACACCGAAATCTCTAATTCCCAAGAAAAAATCGATTCCGTAATATCGATTTACAATCAGCTTGATATAGCCGCTCTTGTTAAGCAGGAAATGGAAAAATACTATAATAAAGCAATTACCTGCCTTAAAAATGTTAAGGTAGAACCTTCTAAAAAAACAGAACTGTTGAGAGAAGCTAAAAAAATGATGCAAAGAGTAAGCTAATTCTACATTATAATTTTATCTTTATTGTGCAGTCTGGTTGCTAGGCATTAACTATGTATACTAAAACACCACACAATTATACAAAGCATAGCACACAAACAAACGGATAAAACCGTAAACCGTCAGTAAGGCAACACAGCGTTTATTTCAATTGGGAATAAAAATAAAATTTGAATAAGAATGAGTGTAAAGGGGAAAATTTTACAAGTAATTGGTCCGGTGGTTGATGTAATATTTGAACATAATACCGACTTGCCCGACATTTACGAAGCACTGGAAATTATTCGTGACAAGGGCGACTCAATAGTTTTGGAATGCCAACAACACATTGGTGAAAAAACCGTACGTACCATTGCCATGGAATCGACCGACGGGCTAAAACGAGGACTTGATGTTGTGGCAACCGGGAAGCCCATAATTATGCCCAATGGCGAAAATTCTCTGGGCAGATTGCTCAACGTTACCGGCCAGCCGGTTGACGGACTTCCCCCCATTTCGAAAGTAAACGGAGCAAGCATTCACCGCGACCCTCCTCCGTATAGTGAACTTACCACCGAAACCGAGATATTAACCACAGGCATTAAAGTAATCGATTTAATTGAACCCTATGCAAAAGGTGGTAAAATTGGATTATTTGGCGGTGCCGGTGTAGGAAAAACTGTGCTCATACAAGAGCTCATTAACAACATTGCCATGGCACATGCCGGGCTGTCGGTTTTTGCAGGCGTGGGCGAAAGAACTCGCGAAGGGAACGACCTGCTTCGCGAAATGATTGAAGCAGGAATTATTGATTACGGCGATGAATTCAGGCGTGAAATGAAAGCCGGAAAATGGGATTTAAGTAAAGTTGATCTCGAGAAACTCTCTAAATCGAAATTGGCATTGGTATTCGGGCAAATGAACGAACCCCCCGGAGCAAGAGCCCGCGTGGCTCTTTCGGGCTTATCAATTGCCGAAAGCCTTCGCGACGGCAACGAAGAAAGCGGAGGAAGAAACATACTTTTCTTTGTCGACAACATATTCCGTTTTACACAGGCCGGCTCAGAAGTATCGGCACTTTTAGGACGTATGCCCTCGGCAGTGGGATATCAACCCACACTTGCAAGCGAAATGGGTATAATGCAGGAAAGAATCAGCTCAACTAAGCACGGCTCCATTACATCGGTGCAAGCCGTATATGTACCTGCCGACGACCTTACCGACCCGGCTCCGGCAACCACCTTCGCACATCTCGACGCCACTACTGTATTAAGCCGTAAAATTGTAGAACTGGGAATATACCCTGCAGTCGATCCTCTCGACTCCAGCTCACGCATTCTTAGTCCCGACATTGTGGGCGATGAGCATTATTTGTGTGCACAAAACGTGAAACAAATATTGCAGCGTTACCGTGAACTTCAAGATATAATTGCCATTTTGGGAATGGATGAATTAAGCGAAGAAGATAAGCTTGTGGTACACCGTGCCCGCAGAGTGCAACGCTTCCTATCTCAACCTTTTTTCGTGGCCGAACAATTTACCGGAATAAAAGGCCAACTGGTTTCAATTGAAGATACAATTAAAGGCTTCAATATGATTATGGCCGGCGAAACCGACAAATATCCAGAAGCAGCCTTTAACCTTGTGGGCACGATAGAACAGGCAATTGAAAAAGGCGAAAAACTTATTGCTAAAGCAAAATAAAGTAAGCTGACTAAAATGGAACTCGAGATTAATACTCCGCAAAAAACAATTTATCACGATACGGTAAAAATGGTGCGTGTGCCAGGAACAAAAGGATCTTTTCAGATATTGAACAATCACTCACCCATTATCTCAACTCTAGAGCAAGGAAAAATCACAATAAAGAATAAAGAAGACATTACATTTCAATTTGAAATATCAGACGGCATTATTGAATGCCTGAATAATAAAATTGTAATACTGACCACTCAAATTACCGTAATAAGCTAAATGCTTTCTATGGTTCGCTTCAAAATGTCCATTGCCGTGACAATAAGAGAACGCGGACAACCCATATTCAATCTTAAAAAGGTCTTGCCTCCTTCTCCGAACATGTGACCAGGACTAAGCCCCAATCCATTGTCAATAAGATTTTTGTAAACATCCGCAGTAGGTAAAGACACCTCTGAAAAGTCAATCCACGCTAGAAATGTCCCCTCGGGTTTAATCAGTTTCAAACAAGGAATTTCATTCTTTATAAAAGATTCAATAAAATTGTAGTTCTCTTCAATATAAAGTATTAATTGATCAAGCCAACTTTCGCCATAATTATAAGCCGCTTCAGTAGCTACCTGACCAAAGAAATTCCCCGAAGTAATGTGCGTTGCCCGTGCAAAAGCCTCGTAGGCTTTACGGTATTCCGGGTTTTTAGCGATAATATAAGCCGAAGATAAACCGGCAATATTGAACGTTTTACTGGCCGATGATACAATTATGCTATTCATCGCAAATTCATCTGAAATTGAAGGAAACGGAATGTGGGTATGACCCGAAAATATCAAATCGGCATGAATTTCATCGGCAATTACGATAATTCCATTTTCAATGCAAATTTTACCAAGTTCGCTTAACTCTTCCCGTGTCCATACCATTCCTCCCGGGTTATGCGGACTGCAAAGCAGTATCATCTTTGTCTTTTCGTCGATTATAGACTTCAGGTTATCAAAGTCAAAAGAATAACGATTGCCCTCTCTTTTCAGGGGATTTTCAACCATTACACGCTTGTTGCCTTCAACCACATGAAAAAATGGAAAATAAACCGGTGGCTGTACAATTATTTTATCGCCTTCAGAGCTTAACGACAATACCAACGAAGCAATACCGCTTACCACGTTGGGGCAAAACTGTATCCAGTTTTTCTTAATATCCCAATTATGCCTGCGCTTATACCAACCCATAATCGATTCAAAATACGAATCAGGCTTCAGCGGATAACCATATACTTGGTGCTCAGCTCGTTTTTTTACTGCATTTACAATAAAATCGGGTGTTTTAAAATCGGTATCGGCAACCCACATGGGAATTAAATCGGTTGTCCCGAATACCGCTTTACGATTATCGTATTTCTGACAGTTTGAGTTGGTACGATCAATTATTTGGTCGAAGTTATATTCCATAATACACATTCTTTATGCTTACTTAGTCAAAAGAACACCAAAAATATTATTTAAAACATGAGAAATATTTGAAGTGATGCTTTTTTATGATATAAAATTCAAATTGTCTTACTTTCTCACTATCTATAATGGTTCTAATTAATAATTACTTTACATTGAAAACTTACGATAATTATGTTTGAGCTTTGTTTTACTGACACTTACATTTTTCTATAATGCTTTTCTACGAATTAACAAATACTTAAAACATGTTATACAACATTATGCTGTAAAACATGTTATTTTTGTACCAGTTAGTTTAATCATTAATATTAAAACAGAAAAAGATGAAAACAAAACTTTATTATTTAGGAACAAAATTATTGGTTGCTATAATTTTTATCGTAATACTAGTAGTAAAAGCAACAGCAAGCGAAGCTCCAAAACTAAAAATGATTTCGCATTCCGACGAGCGTGCAATTGTGATTGTGGACAATTCAGGAAACTCATTTGCAGAAATTGTTATAGAAAATGCAAACGGCAATATTATCTATTATCGCGAAGGAAGAATTGATGCAAAGAACTATTCGAAGATTTTCGATTTCAAAAATCTACAAAACGGCGACTACAAGATTATTGTGTCGAACAACTTTGGAGAACAAGAAGCAAACTTCAGCGTGTTAAACAACAAGGTTATAGTAAACAATCATGAGTCACTTAAACCATTTTTTAGTTTAAATGGCAATACGCTTAATTTGTCAACTTTAAACCATGCTTCAAACAATTTGTATTTTAGTATCACAAACCGAATCTCAGGCGAGGTTTATACAAAAGCTTTGGGCAACGACTTTAACATTACCACTGGCTTCAACCTTGAGAAACTATCAACTGGTGCTTATACTGCTAAACTAAGCGACGGAAGAAACTCGTATACCTACACATTTGAAAAATAATGTTATGCAGGAGACGAAACAGATTGAAACCGAAGATAATCCAAAAGCCTTGTTGAATTAATAAATCAGCAAGGCTTTTTTAATTTACAGAAAATATAAATTGACCTACTACTAAACCAATATAACACAGTTGAAAAGTAAAACCCCAACAACACCACTGTTGATAAAATGGTTGATAAGTTCAATGATTTATAATTCATATTGGCTTACAATTGTGTTAGTTTTGCAATAAATTGCATTTCGCTCATGCCATACCGTCGCCTTCCCAATACAGATAAAGCCAGACTCAGAGCACTGGAGCGTGCCTTCAAGAAAGTTGAATCAGGAAGTCATGAGTCTACACCATTTTCAGCAGGACAGATACAAATTCTACGCACATTCTTGCCTCGGTTTCAGAATTCCATAACCCTTCTCAATGCCGCTCGCCGCAATCAGATTCAAAACAGTAGCGCCTATAACGGATTACTGAAAAAAGCTCGTATGTATGTTTCGCATTACATACAGGTGATGAACATGGCCATAAGTCGTGGCGAACAAAAGCCGGCAATAAGAAAGTTCTATAAGCTCGAAGCATTTGGAAATTCGCTTCCACCTCTCAATAGCGAATCGGACCTATTGTATTGGGGCAAAAAAGTAATCGACGGCGATAAAGAACGAGTTTCGAACGGTGGAAGTCCGCTCTATAACCCATCAATTGCACTGGTGAAAGTGAATTTTGAAAAATATTCAGAAGCCAATTTCAGGCAAAAACAATTTCAGCAAACCACTATACGCAATGCAAATCTGGTTCAGGAATTACGTGAGGAAGCAAACGATCTTATCCAAAATTTATGGAACGAAGCTGAAGCCGCCTTTGAGCATTTGCCCGACTCATTAAAACGTGAAAATGCTAAACAATTTGGGGTTGTTTATGCATTCAGAAAATCGGAATTAAAAAAACCATCAAATTCTTCTGTAGTTCAGCAGGAACTTATTTTTTAACTTCAAAACCGTCAACGACTTCATCAAATGCTTCTTCATGCCGGTTTCGCCGGTAAAAAACAACAAATAGCAAGGCGACAACAATTAAGCTGATAATAGCTGATAATATGCCCACAGTACCTTCGGTGCCAATCGAGTCAGGATCCAATTTCATCAGGTTATTATTATAAAAGTAATAGGCAATAACTGCAGCGGCATTGTTTACAAAATGTGCAGCTACCGGTAGCCATAAATTACCGCTCCAAATATACATGTATCCAAATAAGGCTCCCAGTAAAACCCTTGGAATAAACCCATAAAACTGAAAATGTAATGCACTAAACAAAATAGCGGCTATCCATATTGCCCAATGCTTATTTTTAGTCCATTCGTTCAATATTCGCTGAATTACTCCACGGAATAAAAACTCCTCACCAATTGCAGGTATAACAGCAATAAGAAAAAGATTGAACAACAAACCTTGTAGCGTGTGGGCTGAAACAAACAATTCGGTTAAATGAGCTGCTGATTCCTCCGAAGCCTTCATCCATTCTTCAACACCACTTAGCCAATGTGGTAGCGACAAATCGGCATTCCACACACCAACAAAATTTATAAAAGGGCTTGCACACAAAACAATTAGCGTTACAAGCAAAAGATTCGTTTTTTGAGGAGCAACATTCAATTTCAGATAACGAAAAGCACTACCACCAAAAAAATAGGCCAATACTAGCGAAGGAACCACAAATAATCCTAGCGATTGAGCCAACTGAAAATATTTGAGTACGGCTATATTGCTTTCATCAAAAATCATTGACGAAGAAACTATCTGACTAAAAGCTTCAATTCCAAATAAAGGAATAGCTAACAAAGCAGATAAAATCATAAACAGAAACAAACCCAAAATAGCCACAAGGGCAACAAAGCCTATTTTCGAAAATGGATGTAAATTATGATATATTCCTCTCATCGTTTCAAATTAGTTATGATTAAAGTAGAGCAAGCAAAAATATAAAAATTGAAATTGGTTTCACTGTTATTGTTTTTTTTCTAAATTTGTAGTTACGCTAAATAAACATTCACTATTTATGACCGAAGAAGTTGATATGGTAATCACAATGGCAGAAGAAAGCATGCAGGCTGCTATTGACCATTTGGAAAAAGAGCTGGGGCATTTAAGAGCCGGTAAAGCTTCGCCACGTATGCTCGACAGTGTAGTGGTTGATTATTACGGGTCGATGACCCCCCTTGCACAAACAGCCAGCATTACCACCCCCGATGCAAAAACCATTGTGGTTCAACCTTGGGAAAAACAAATGATTTCACCTATTGAAAAAGCAATTATCAGCTCAAATCTGGGGTTTAACCCCGACAATAACGGTGAAATTATTCGCATTTTCATTCCGCCTCTAACCGAAGAGCGTAGGAAAACATTAGTTAAGGAAGTTAACAAAGAAGGCGAGAATGCAAAAATTAGCATACGTACAGCCCGAAAAGATGCAAAAGAAGAACTTCACAAAATGCAAAAAGACGGTATGTCGGAAGATTTTGAAAAATATGGACTTGATAAAATCCAGAAACTAACCGACGATTACAATAAAAAAATTGAGGCGGTTGTTGAAAAGAAAAACGAAGAAGTGCTTAAAGTATAATTTTATCTTTCGATAAAGTTTGTGTTTTCATGGCTATTTTTATAAAAGAGAGTGCAATTGCGCTCTCTTTTTATTTTTCCATTTATCGTTTGCGACTAATTATATATCTGAATAAATCTGATAACGCATTTCGGGCTTCATTTTCAGGAAATTTTTCAAGCCTCAAAATGGCCTGCTCACAAATTTGATTCATTTTTTCAGCTGCATACTCAATTCCTCCTTTAGCATGCACCAAATCAATCAGCTCTTGAACCTTCTGTTTGTTGTTGTTTTTTCGTTTTATAACGCTCATAATACGCTTACGCGAAGACCAATCGGAGTTGGCTAACACATGAATCAACGGCAGGGTAAGCTTTTTCTCTTTGATGTCGTTCCCTATGGGTTTCCCAATAATTCCTTTCGATTCATAATCAAAAATATCGTCGCGAATCTGAAAAGCCAGACCTGCCAGCACTCCAATTTCGCGCATCTCACGAATAACCTCTGCATCACTTGTCACTGAATGTGTACCCACTGCAAGGCTAGTTCCTATAAGCGAAGCTGTTTTTTTGGAAATAATTTCAAAATAGGTCTCCTCATTAATATCGAGCTTGCGGCTTTTTTCATTTTGCAGCAATTCGCCTTCAATGGTTTCTTTAACTGCCTGTGAAATTATATCAAGCGTTTCGTATTCTTTCTCTTGAGTTGCGATGAGCAAACCTTTTGAAAGTAAGAAGTCACCAATTAAAACTGCTCTTTTGTTTCCCCACAAGGCATTTATCGAAAACCGATTCCTGCGTTCATACGATTTATCAATTACATCGTCGTGAACAAGAGTTGCCGAATGCAGCAACTCTATCGAAGTAGCTGCTAAAAAAGTGCTGCGGTTAATTATACCATGCATTTGAGCCGATAAAAAAACAAACAGCGGACGAATTTGCTTTCCTTTATTCCTTATCAAATAATTAACAATAAGGTTCAGGTAAGGCACATCCGAACGGGTTGAATCTCTAAAAAAATGCTCAAATTTCTCAAGTTCATGAGCAACAGGTTGTTTTATCTTATCAAGTTTCAACATTCTTCAATTAATATTTGGCCTCAAAAGTACGAAATAAAATCGCGTTTATATGAAACCGAATTATGTAAGCAACAATAAAACCTAAACAATGTTTCCAAAAATGGATCATACCCACTTCACATAATAGAATATGTCATATTTTATTATTTTTGTATTTCTAAACCTTCTATAATGAAACATAAAACCTTTAACGAAGAACAAATTCTGCGGGCAAGCAACATGTTAAAAGCCATAGCACACCCCACCCGCATTAAAATTCTCGATATTTTAAAAAACGGCGAAAAACTCAATGTGTCTCAGATACAAGGACAGATAAAAACCGAGCAATCAACTACCTCACACCACTTAAGTCTTTTAAAAGACAAGGGCGTACTTTGTTCAACCCGCAACGGGAAAAACATTCACTACTACATTAAGCATCTGGTTTTAGGGCAAATTATTGATTGTATGCAGAAATGCACTTGTAAGGAAGAAAATTAGAATACTGAATAACTTTTGTAACATTTTCAGTATTTCAAGTGTTATTTCTTAAACTAAAAGAAGATAAAAACTATGGCAAAAATACGGGTTACAAAGTTTTACGACTTCGAAATGGCACATGCCCTTTGGAATTACGATGGTTTGTGTAAAAACATACACGGACACACTTACAAATTATACGTTACTGTAATTGGCGAACCCATACAGGATCCTACTAACCAAAAATTTGGGATGGTGATTGATTTTGGTGATCTTAAACGAATTGTGAAAGGCGAAATAGTCGATCAACTTGACCATTCGCTCATCATTTATAAAGAAGCACCACACCACACATTGCTTAAACTGGGCGAAATGTATAACCGGCATTTTGTATTCGATTTTCAGCCCACCTGCGAAAACCTGGTAGTGTGGATAGCCAATAAAATTAAACCACTCCTTCCCGATGGCGTTGAATTGAAAAAAGTAAAACTATACGAAACTGCAAGCTCAAGTGCCGAATGGAATGCCGACGACAATCCTTAAGACCAAAACACATAGAAACAACTATATTTTTCTATTTTTACAAAATACAAAGCCTTGACCTCACAAGGCTATTGTTTTAAGTAAATACTACATAATGGAAACGGATAATAATACCGAAAAGAAACTTTTTTTGCTCGATGCTTATGCGCTCATTTATCGATCGTATTTTGCATTTATCAGAAACCCCCGATTCAACTCAAAAGGTTTAAATACTTCGGCAATACTAGGATTTGTAAACACACTTGAACAAATTCTGAAAGAAGAGAAACCCTCGCACATTGCCGTAGCTTTCGATGTACATGGCGATACTTTCAGACATGACATGTTTCCAGAATACAAAGCCCACCGCGAAAAAATGCCCGAAGACATAAGGCTGTCTGTGCCTATTATTCGCGATATTATTAAAGCATACAACATTCCCATAATCGAAAAACAGGGTTACGAAGCCGACGACCTTGTGGGCACACTTGCACCAAAAGCCGAGAAACAAGGCTTTGTAACCTATATGATGACCCCCGACAAAGATTATGCGCAGCTCGTTTCCGAAAAAATATTCATGTATAAACCGGCAAAAGGTGGAAACAAAGCCGAAATATGGGGAATACCCGAAGTGCTCAAAAAATTCGAAATTGAAAAAACCGAACAAGTAATTGACATATTAGGTCTTATGGGCGACAGCGCTGACAATATTCCGGGCTGCCCTGGTATTGGCCCCAAAACAGCAATGACACTTATAGGTAAATACAAAAGCATTGATGGAATTTACCAAAACATTGAGCAACTTAAAGGCAAACAAAAAGAAAACCTGCTTGAAAATAAAGAACAAGTTTATCTTTCGCGTGAGCTTGTGATAATAAATCAAAATGTACCGGTAGAGTTTAATTTCGACCTTATGAAGACTGCCGAACCAAATACAGAGCAGCTTTTATCCCTTTTTCGTGAGCTCGAATTCAGAACACTGGCTGCTAAACTTGAAGCACCAGCAACAAAAAGCAAACCCGAACAGTTTTCGCAGGGCTCACTTTTCGATATTCCCGAGCAGCAAAACACCACTGAAGCTACACCGCATAAAACTATACACGATACAAAACCGCTGTATCACAAAATTGAAAACGCTGAACAACGCGCCTCGCTCCGTGCCGAACTGGCTGTTGCCAAAACGTTTTGCTTCGATACTGAAACCACAGGGCTCGACCCGCATTCATCAGAAATTGTATGCCTGTCATTCGCCATTAAGCCACACGAAGCATATTGCGTTTTGTTGCCCAAAAACACCGATGAATGCAGCAAAATAATTCACGAGTTCAAAAATATTTTCGAAGACGAAAAGAAAGAAAAAGTAGGCCAAAATATAAAATTCGACATGCTTATGCTACAGCAATACAGCATCGACGTGAAAGGCCACCTTTTTGACACCATGATAGCACATTACCTGCTGCAGCCCGAATTAAGGCATAACCTCGATTACCTTTGCGAGCTTTACCTCAACTACAAAAAAATACCCACATCGGAACTCATCGGGACTAAAGGCCGCAACCAGCTTTCAATGCGCAGTGTTGACGACGACAAGCTGGTAACTTATGCCTGTGAAGATGCTGATTTGACTCTTCAATTAAAAGAAAAACTTGAACAGGAATTAAGCAAGTCGGGATTATCTGAATTATTCAACACTATGGAAATGCCCTTGGTGCCGGTATTGGTGAAAATGGAAATGAACGGTGTAACGGTTGACCCCGATGCACTTGAGCAAACCGCCACTGAGCTACGCCTCCAAATAATCGATCTCGAAAAAGAAATACACGAACTTGCCGGCGAAGAGTTTCTGATTTCTTCACCCAAGCAGCTTGGCGAAATTTTATTCAGCAAGCTGAAAATCGACGCCAACGCAAAAAAAACGAAAACAAAGCAATTTCAGACCAACGAAGAAGTGTTGGTAAAACTTTCGGGCAAACACCCTATTATTGATAAAGTGCTAGAATACCGCGGATTGAAGAAACTGCTGAACACCTATGTTGAAGCGTTACCAAAACTCATCAACAAAAGAACAGGAAAAATCCACACTTCGTTCAACCAAACCGTTACAGCAACCGGACGTTTGAGTTCAGTAAATCCCAACCTGCAAAACATACCTATACGCGACGAAAATGGCCGTGAAATACGTAAGGCTTTTATACCCTCTTCCAAAGAAATGGTATATCTTTCGGCCGACTACTCTCAAATTGAACTTCGCATAATGGCTGCATTAAGCAAGGATAAAAGCATGATAGAAGCTTTCAGAAACAATGCCGACATCCACTCCCTGACAGCTGCAAAAATATTTAAGATAGAAGCTGCCGAAGTTACCCCCGATATGCGGCGGAAAGCAAAAACAGCAAATTTCGGAATCATTTACGGCATATCGGCTTTTGGCCTTTCGCAACGCTTGAATATACCCCGCACCGAAGCCAAAGAAATTATCGACGGTTACTTTGAAGCATTCCCCGAAGTTAAAGTTTACATGGAAAAGAGCATTGAAAACGCCCGGAATAATGGTTTTGTTAAAACTTTGTACGGTCGTAAACGTTATTTAGTAGATATCAACTCAGCCAATGCGGTAGTGCGGGGCATGGCCGAACGAAATGCAATAAATGCACCCATACAAGGCTCGGCTGCCGATATTATTAAATTGGCAATGATAAGAATACATGATCGCTTTGAACAGCTTAAACTTAAAACTGGAATGATACTTCAGGTTCACGACGAATTAAACTTCGATGTGCATAAAGATGAGCTCGATACAGTTAGAGAAATTGTAAAAGAAGAAATGGAAGGAGCAATTAAACTTGAAGTGCCACTTACGGTTGAGATGGATACCGGTAAAAACTGGTTTGAAGCACATTAGATAATATTCAGTACTTATGCACAATAAAATTTTATCTGAAGAAGAATACCGCAAGGCAATTATTCGGTTTTTGGAAATATGTGATGCCGAACACGATACTCCTGAGTTTGAAGAAGCTAAGGAGCTTACCCGTTTCATGGAAGAATACGAAAACCTAAGCTGCTATGAACGTAGTCACATGAACTAATTAATTCATTATCTTTGCTGCTCGGGTACGAATAATTACAACTTATTTTACGAGTACATGCAATTCATTGAACATACACCTTTTATTCCCAACTGGGCTGTTATCTATTTTATATTAGCGCTAAGCTTGTTTGCCTGGATTCGCGTTTCGTCAGGCAGCTATATGTTTGCCATGCTCCAATCCGGACTAAACACAAATACAGCACAACGCCTGTACCGGGAAAAAATTAGCAACATAATGCATCCTTCTTTTCGCTACAATCTAATGTTTTACTTAACCACAGGCGTGTTTTTGTTACACCTTCAAAATATTTACTATCCACAACTTCAATTCCCCGACAAAACTATGATTGTAGTTAATACAGTAGCTGTTTTTCTGTTTTTTAACATTAAATATCTACTTTATAAAATTGGGGGATTTATATATAAAAGCCATACAAATACATCAGAATACTTGTTTCACTCAAAAATAATGAACCAGATTTTAGGCGTTTTCATGCTTCCGTTGGGCATTGTTATGTTTTTTACAGAAGGTTTTATGCTTCATTTTTTTGCAGTTTTTGGTTTGTTAATTCTATTGTTTATAAGCATTAACAGTGCTTTCAGGGGCTTTCAAATAAATGCAGGCAAAGATATTTCAATATATTATTTGATTTTATACCTTTGTACCCTCGAAATTTTGCCTGTGCTTTTACTTTGGCGAATATTTCAGTAGATAATTAGTTATGTAGAACCTTGTAAATTATTAGGTTTTGAAAATCAAAAGAATACTAGTTTCCCAACCCGAACCAACATCTAATGGTTCACCCTACTTTGAATTTGCTGAAAGAAACAACGTTAAAGTAGATTTCAGGCCTTTTATTCAGGTTGAAGAAGTTTCGTCAAAAGAATTCAGGCAAAACCGAATAAACATTCTGGAACATACGGCAGTAATTTTTACCAGCCGTACAGCAATTGATCACTTTTTTCGCATTTGTAACGATTTGCGCATAACTGTGCCCGACTCGTATAAATATTTTTGCATTTCAGAAGCTACTGCTTTTTATCTTCAAAAATACATTGTGTACCGTAAGCGAAAAATATTTTATGGCGATGGAAAATTTTCCGAGTTAATTGACATTATTAAAAAACACCTGAGCGAGAAGTATCTGGTACCCCTTTCTCACATTCATAAACCTGAAATTCCCGAACTGCTCGATAAAGAAAATGTAAATTACACAAAGGCGATTTTATACCGCACTGTGAGCAGCGATTTATCCGACTTAAAAGATGTAAACTATGATATATTAGTCTTTTATAGTCCATCAGGAATAAAATCATTGTTTAAAAACTTTCCTAAGTTTGAACAAAATGATATTAAAATTGCCTCGTTTGGACCCACAACTGCCGAAGCAGTAAAACAGGCAGGACTGAGACTTGACATTCAAGCACCAAACCCGCAGGCACCATCAATGACTATGGCACTTGAGCAGTTTATAAAACAAAACAATAAAAAATAGTTTAAACCAGCTTCGGCTGGTTTTTTTTTTACTTTATAATTGCCTTCGTGGTTTTTAAACTATTTTTATTATTTCATGTCATAAGGCTTTTTTTTCTACCAACAATCACCTATTCTAATCCATTCTATAACAACACAATAAACAATCGTGAATTATTTTAATCCTAAATAATTAAACTAGTTCCAAAAAAAGTAATATTTAGCGGTGCTTTTTCGATTTGGAAAAAAACAAATAGTATTTTTGACAAATGATTGGCACCGTTTTTAAATTAAAATCCCCCATTAATATTGAAAAATATCAAGAATGAATACAAATGATTTACTTTTGAGCCAACATTTGTTAGCAGAATGAAGAGAGAAATTGAAATAATGGCGCCGGTAGGTTCATACGAATCGTTAAGAGCAGCAATACAAGGCGGAGCCGGCTCAATATATTTTGGTGTTGAGCAATTGAATATGCGTGCTCGTTCGGCCAATAACTTCACATTGCACGACATTGAAAAAATTGTGAAAATTGCTGAAGAGCACAAAGTAAAAACATACCTTACAGTTAACACCGTAATCTTCGACAACGAACTCGATAAGCTCACACTCATACTCACTGCAGCCAAAAATGCAGGTGTAACTGCCATTATTGCATCCGATATGGCTGCAATAGTTCTGGCTCGCAAAATGGGCATTGAAGTACACATATCGACACAGCAAAACATAACCAACATCGAAGCCGTTAAGTTTTTTGCACAATATGCCGATGTAGTAGTGCTTGCCCGCGAAATGAACCTGGGACGCGTGTGGGAGATAAACCTCCAAATTAAAGAACAAAACATTTGCGGACCCGGCGGAGAACTTTTACGCATTGAAATGTTTGCACACGGGGCTTTGTGCATGGCCACCTCGGGCAAATGCTACCTGAGCCTTCACGAAATGAACTCCTCGGCAAACCGCGGTGCTTGCATGCAGGCGTGTCGAAGAGCATACATCGCAACCGATAAAGAAACAGGAAAGGAAATTGAAATCGACAACGAATACATGATGTCTCCTAAAGACCTCAAAACTATTCATTTCTTGAATAAAATGATCGACTCGGGAGTATCGGTTCTCAAAATTGAAGGTCGGGCACGTTCTCCTGAATATGTAAAAACCGTTACCGAGTGTTACAAAGAAGCCGCCGTTGCGTGCATTAACGATACTTTTACCGATGAAAAAATTGAGCAGTGGAACAAACGACTAGAGTCGGTCTTCAACCGTGGTTTTTGGGATGGTTATTATCTGGGGCAACGTTTGGGAGAATGGAGCAAAAATTATGGTTCAAAAGCCACTAAACGAAAAATATACATTGGGAAAACCCTGAACTATTTCTCAAACATAAAAGTAGGAGAATTTAAAATAGAAACCCAAAGCCTGAATAAAGGAGATAAAATATTCATAATCGGGCCTACAACCGGTGTTATTGAAACCAAAGTAAAAGAAATTAGAGTTGATATGGAGAAAGCAGAAACAGCTCCTAAAGGGTCAATTTGCTCTATTCCAATCGATGTCAAACTTCGCAGAGCCGACAAAATATACAAAATAGTAGACGCATCGGAAATAAAAACACAGTAATCTACGTTTTATAGTTTTGAAAAAATTATTTTTAATAATAGCGCTGTCATTCATAATTTGCTCTCCAATTTTTGGGCAGAAATGGGTGACTGATGACAATTTTTTTGAAACAAACTGGAACGTTACTTTTCAAGTTGGACGTACAGCCTTACTCACCGAAGTAACTAAAGACTACAGAACATTTAGCAGCGACCTGAACAACATGTCGGATTGGGGCTTTAACCTTCAAATTGCCAAAATGGTGTGGGAACGCTTCGATTTAGGCTTCGAGTTTGGAGTATCAAACTATAAAGGTTTCAAAAACAACCCCTCGAATGTACCATATTTAATGGCTCACTTTCTATACAACAACGAAAATAAAAACTTTAAGCCATATCCAATATATTACGATTCCGATTTTACTAATTTTTCGATATTTCTCAAATACAACTTCATCAATTTCAGCTCATGGACACAAGGCTATTTTAAGATGAATGTTTATGCCAAGCTGGGTTTTGGCTTCGCTTTTCCATCGGCCGAAATGGGCTATACCGATATGGCTAGTTACGAACTTACAGGGCTTGAGCATCCGCTTTACCTCAAAGGCCGCTACCCCAACCCTAAAAAAGATACACATAGCTTTTTTTCACCGGCTTTTGGCTTAAACTACCAGTTGTCCGAACGTATTTTCTTATCGGGAGAGGCTAGCTTCCAACAAATTGGAGCCGACAACCTCGATGGCGTGAAAAATTACGAGCGAACGCTTACCATTGATACTCCCTATGAAGAAGTACAACTACACCGAAGAAGAGTAAACAGTATTACTGCAAAATTCATGGTAGGGGCAACTTACTTTTTCAATTTTGACACACGCCGCTTAGAGCGTGAACGTAATATGCCATGGTTCAAAAGCCAATACCGTTCGTATTATTCGCATTTCCACCGACCTTCGTCAAAAAAACGACAACAACAACGACAACCTTTCTTCAATAAGAACTTTGAAGAAGAATAGAAGATAAATATATTTGCTGTAACCTTTAATTGAACAAAAATGTCGAAACGAAACATTTACATTATTGCAGCCATTGCCACTTTGTTAGTAGTAATTACACTTTTAGTGTTTACTGTTTTCAAACCCGGTTTCGACTATCAGCGAACCAACGCTTTTAAGGCAATTCCCGATTCGTCGCCAATGTTTATGGTCATTAGCAAACCCTCGCAGTTTTTGAATAAAACCGGTCAAAACGAATTGGCAATTACCCTTTCCGAAGCACAGCTGCCTCAAAGCATTGCCTCAAAAACACAACAAACATATGCTTACTTGAAAGACAATGAAAATGTGAGCCGTATTCTTCGCAATAACGAATTGGTTATTTCACTAAACTATAGTGGTCGCGACAACATTGACCCACTTTTTATAATCACACTGAATACCAAAACCGACCACGATTTGGTTCAAAGAGCTCTCAAGCAGATTGAATCAAATGAAAATATAAAAATTGAACATCGGAAATACAACCGTGTCGACATCAGCCAATTTAATTTCGAAAACAATAGCATACACATAGCTGTTCACGAAGGCTTATGCCTTATTGCCGAAAAATCGTTAGTAATTGAAGAGGCAATAAGGCAATTGAATACAGGGGGAATAGACGAAAACCCCGAACTTCAAACTTTACTCAAAACAACAGGTTCGCAGGCCGATATAAATCTTTTCCTCAACCACAAACATGCCGATCGATTGCTTTCAAAATATACGGCAAGTAACCTCGCTTCGAAAACCTCACTCGTGAAAACCTATGCCGGATGGACCGAGATTGACATCAACCTGAGCAACGACAAAATTCTAATGAGCGGATTTACTGCCGCAAACCGCAACGAAAATTATTTTTCAAACACACTACAAAACCAACAGCCTGCTACATCGCGTATCGACAGAGTGCTGCCTCAATCTACCGCATTTTATACCGCTTTAACACTATCAAATTTCAAAGCTTTTTTTACCGAGTATGAGGAATACCTGAATAAAAGAAATCTGTTTTTCCAACGCCAGGAGCAGCTCACAAAAATTGAACGTGAAAGCTCCACAAACATTCAGAATTTATTCCTTGAAATTGTGGATCAGGAAGTGGCTATGGCAGGCATAATTACTGATCAAAATAATCCACAATCGGGTCGTATTTTTGTAGTCAACACAAAAAGCGGGAGTCTGTCTCAGCAAAAAATGGTAGAAATGCAACAAAACTACATCTCAAGGCGAAATCTGAATCCTGGCGACTGGAGTGTAAATTATGACATAGACAATCAAACCTCATTCACTATTTATCGTTTTCCATACAGCAACCTTGCCACTACACTTTTGGGACAAACCTTTAGCGGAGTTCAAACCAACTGGTTCGCGGTGTATGAAAACACCTTAGTTTTTGGCGACTCGCACCGCACAGTGTCCAGAGCTCTGCTTTCGAATGTGTTAGGTGAAACTCTTACAGGCAACATGGAATATAATCGTTTCAAATCGAACCTTAACTCACGTAGCAACATTACTTTTTACAGCAACACCGCTGCATCAATTCCAATTGCATCGGCTCTTTTCAATAATGCCCTAGCAAGCCATATTCAAGAAAATGAAGATTTACGAAAGTTTAAGGCTTTTGCATGGCAGGTTTCGGCTACAGGCGAAATGCTTTACAACAACGCTTGCCTGCTATATAACCCCGAAATTAAATCGAAACCGCAAACCATTTGGCAAAGCAACATAGGATCGGCTTTTGATTTTAAACCTAAGTTCGTAATAAACCACAACGACAGGCAAAACCGCGAAATAGTAATTCAGGACAACAAACACAATTTCTACCTCATAAATAATGTTGGCCGTATTGTATGGCAAATCAAACTCGATGGCCCGATTATGGGCGAAGTGCATCAAATTGATTATTTTAAAAATGGTAAGCTGCAATATCTTTTCAATACCGAGAGCAAGATTTACTTAATTGACCGCAATGGAAACAACGTAAATAATTTTCCAATAACACTAAGAGCTAAAGCAAGCAATGGTGTTTCGGTATTCGATTACAATAACAACCGCGATTATCGTTTATTTGTGGCCTGTACCGACAGAAATATATACGCATACAACATGGACGGCAACTTATTAAATGGATGGAATATTTTCAAAACGGACCACGAAGTAAGCACCCCCATACAACACTTTAGGGTGGATGGCAAAGATTTTATTGTTGCATCGGACAATATGCGCGATTATATACTACACCGCCGAGGCACAATAAGGGTAAACACCGCTGCTGTTTATGCTCACTCAGCAAATAATACTATATATCTCGAAGACCGTTCTGCTAATAATGAACCCAGATTGGTAGCTACCGACACCGAAGGCAACCTGCACTACATTTATCTTGAAGATGGCAAACACGAAATGCGGAAATTTGAAAAAATGAGTGATACTCACTTTTTTCTCTCCGAGAATATAACATCGGCCCCTGGCAATGAATATGTTTTTGCCGACAAGAACCAATTAATAATATTCAACTCTAACGGAAAGGAAATTTTAAGGAAAAAGCTTGAGTCGGAGATAACCCATCGCCCAAATATATATACTTTTAGCGGTGGAGTTAAAAAAGTGGGTATTACCTGCAAAAATGCCAATAAAATCTCACTTTTCGATATTAATGGTACTATGCATCCCGGATTTCCACTCGATGGAAGCACCGAATTTAGTATAGGGTTTATCACTTCTGAAATGTTGAACTTTAACCTATTAGTAGGTAGCCCCGACGGATTTTTATACAACTATTACGTAGAATAAACCGATATAATAAACTGAGTTTGACTAAACATAAAAGCTTTAAGGCAAAAACAACCGTCAAAATTGAAAAATACAACAATTTTGACGGTTATTCAGCACTCAATAAAATGCTCAAATGCTGCATGTAAGTTATGCTAATGCGATTGAATTATTTCGAGAACCTCGCTTAAATCGGGAGTAAGAATAATTTCGGTACGGCGGTTTTTACGTCGTGCCTCGGGAGTTTTTGTCTCTTCGAGCGGTATGTATTCACTACGGCCTGCTGCAATTAAACGTTTAGGATCAACACCTTTATTTTCGAGTATTATTTTTGTAACTGCAGTAGCACGCATTACACTCAAGTCCCAATTGTCCTTAATTACTCCTGTACCACTAAGGGGAACATCATCGGTATGCCCTTCAACCATAATACTGATTTCGGGATTCGCGGCCAGTACTTCACTCAGACTTCTGAGAGCCTGCTGTCCGCCCGGATCGACATTGTAGCTGCCAGTGCGAAACATTAGATTTTCTTCAAGAGAAACGTAAACTTTCCCGTTTTTTTCGTGTACACTCAAACCCTGATCGTAAAAGCCACGCAAGGCATGGTTCAGCTTGTCACGCAATTCGCTTACCGCATCTTTTTGTTTGTCAAGTGCATCCTGCAATTCCATTAAGCGTGCCTGCTGTTCTTCCAAAATCCGTTCTTTTCTTTCAAGCTCCTGTGTGGCAGCCAACAATTTGTTTTCTTGTTCATTCAGCATATCTTCGGCTCTACGCACACGGTCTTCACGCTCTTGCAAGTCGCGTTGTAAAATTTGTAATTCCGACAATAAGTTGGTAATCTCTTCAGAACTGCCATCGCGTAGAGCATCAATCTGTCGCTGAAGCTCACTTTCGTTATTTCGTAAGCGACTATTGGTATATTCCAAATCGTCGGCTCGTTTTTTAAGTGCTTCTGCGTTTTTCTCTATCTCAGCAAAGCGTTTTGTCAAGGTCTCTATTCTTCCCTCAAGCTCGTTATTATCAACAGTCAATTTCCGGTTTTCATCACGTAAAAGCCGGTTTCTATCTTCCAGCTGTTCAGCTTTTTTTTGTGTGTCGGTAAACTTACTGGTGGGTACACAAGCCATAAACCCAATAATAAACACCAATAATAACGTGAATTTCAATATTTTCATACGTATATAATTTAATAACTTAGTTTATACAGTTTATTGCTACTTACTTATGCATGCTCTATGAATTGAAAATTATGCAATTATGCATCTGATAGAACAATAACGCAATATACATCACAAAACTTGTATTCTGCAAAAATATTTTAAGAAGTGGTATTTTTGAAATCAAATTCAATATATTTCAAGTACAACATGTGATATAAAGACTATTTTTTGTTTTTATATAATTGTATATTTGCCCCACTACTATGAGAAAATATGACTGGCAAACATTATAATTTATTGAATAAGATTAACAAGCCCGACGATTTGCGTAAATTATCGGAAGATGAGCTTGAAGAGGTTTGTATGCAACTGAGGTGTTTTTTAATTGATGTATTGTCTGAAACACCGGGACATTTTGGAGCAAGCCTTGGGGTGGTTGAGTTGACTGTTGCGCTTCACTATGTATTTAATACCCCTACCGATACGCTGATATGGGATGTCGGTCATCAGGCGTACGGACATAAAATCCTAACCGGCCGAAGAGAACTGTTTAAAACTCTGAGGCAAAACAAAGGCATTAGCGGTTTTCCATCGCCTTTCGAAAGTCCTTACGATGCATTTGGTGTAGGGCACTCGTCCACTTCAATATCGGCAGCATTGGGCATAGCCACAGCAAAAAAACTGCAAAACGACAACAGCCAGGTTGTAGCCATAATTGGCGACGGTGCCCTAACCGGCGGAATGGCTTTTGAAGCACTTAACAATGCAGGCGAAAATAACCCGAATATTCTAATCATATTAAACGACAATAACATTTCTATCGACCCCAATGTAGGCGGACTGAGCCAGTATTTAATAAAAATTTCGGCCTCGGAAACCTACAATCGCTTACGCAACGTAATATGGAATTTTTTGGGTTTGTTTAAATGGCTGGGACGTAAGATCAGAAGGGGAATTCAAAAAGTGGGTTTCTCTACCAAATCATTCTTATTCAAAGAAAGCAATCTTTTTGAAGCGTTTAACATCAGATACTTTGGCCCGGTTGACGGACACGACATTGACTTGATGGTTGACCTTCTGAATCGGCTTAAAAAGATACCGGGACCTAAAATCTTACACATCAAAACAATGAAGGGGAAAGGTTATCATCCGGCCGAGAACAATCAAACCCTTTTTCATGCACCCGGGAAATTCGACAAATTGACCGGTAAGCAAATTGTTTCAACAAACGGAGATACACCTCCGCTTTACCAGGTAGTTTTTGGTAAAACCATACTTGAACTTGCCCAACAAAATAGCAAAATAGTAGGTATAACACCAGCTATGCTATCGGGGTGTTCGTTAAATATTATGCAGAAGGAAATGCCTCACAGAGTATTTGACGTAGGTATTGCCGAACAACATGCAGTAACTTTTGCAGCAGGGCTTGCCAAGCAGGGCTTAATTCCATTTTGCAACATATACTCCTCGTTTAGCCAGCGCGCTTACGACCAAATTATACACGATGTAGCTATTCAAAAACTAAACGTAGTCATGTGTCTCGACCGAGGAGGACTTGTCGGAGCAGATGGAGCTACCCACCATGGCGTTTTCGATTTGGCATTCCTCAATTGTATCCCAAACCTTACAATTGCCTCTCCCATGAACGAACAGGAGCTGCGCAACTTAATGTACACATCACAAAGCGACAACTACGGTCCTTTTGTAATTCGATATCCGCGCGGACATGGAGTAATGAAAAAATGGCAAACACCTTTTGAGAAAATCGAAATTGGCAAAGGCCGTTTGATTAAAGAGGGCAAGAGGGTGGCTGTAATTTCGATAGGACATACCGGCAATGTAGTGAGCAAGGCTATTGAAAAAACTTTAAACAGTGACGATGTGGCACATTACGACATTCGCTTCCTGAAACCAATCGATACCGAATTGCTTCACTCGGTTTTCAAAAAATTTGAAAAAATCATAACCGTTGAAGATGGAGTAATAAAAGGAGGTCTGGGCTCAACGGTAATTGACTTTATGAACACTCACCAGTATAAAGCTAAAGTGATAACACTCGGAGTTCCCGATAAATTTATTGAACACGGAACAATAAGCGAATTATTTGCCGAATGTGGGTTCGATGCCGACGGTATAAAAAACACAATCGATAAAATTTAATCGGCTTATAACCCTATACTTCCTTTAAAGTAAAAAACTGTCGGTGAATAATTCGATTTTTATATAATTTTAAACTGCTATATTCGTTTAAGCTTAAAATCAATATTTACGACTTTGGATATTTATTATAAAAAACGACGCTGGAAACAAATTCTCTTCATGTTTGCCTTACTTATTGGAGTCAGTTCAATATTGTATACCAATAACCTTGTAAATCAGGTATCGAAAGAAGAGCAAGACAAAGTTGAGCGCTGGGCCGAAGCTACACGCCTGATGGTTACTTATGAAGACCTGGGGAGCGATGTAACCAATTACCTGCACCAGATTTTATCAACCAATACAACTATACCTGTTATTTTGGTTGATAATAACATGAATATAATTACCGACAAGAACATCAACTATAGCAACCGCAATAAGGAACGAGTTCTTGAACGTGAATTAAATAAAATGTTAGCTAAAAGAAATATAATTACCATTCCGCTCGATGAAGACGCCCCTCAGTATCTCTATTACAAAGAATCATCACTGTTAGTAAATCTTCGTTATTATCCATTTTTCCAGCTTAGTGTAGTTGTGATTTTTATTTTAGTAGCCTACGTGGCGTTCAACTCTTCGCGAAAAGCTGAACAAAA
>SKHV01000095.1 GCA_007116765.1 Prolixibacteraceae bacterium
TGATTTTTAGACACAAAAAAACTGTAGTCTATGGTCTGACTACAGTTTTAACATTTTTTAATATTTTTTCTTACAACTTTCTCCGTTTTCACTCTTTTTTACTCGCAAATAATCTCGTGTGGGTTAATGCGAATAACTTCACCATTTTCGGAGACAATTAACTCAAGATTTCTTTCTCGCTTGCTCTTGATTAGCCTTTTGTACGACAAATCAAGACCCTCTAACACTTTTTCTTTAATCCTGTTTTCTTTGTCTATAATCATGATACTTTAATTTTATGCTTGCAAATATAGAATTATTTTTGATATTTCGAACTTCGTTGAAGTATCCTTCTGCAATGAAGTCGGCTTTTGGAAGTGAATTATCGAATATGAGCCAATAGTCGCAAATGGGCATATAAAGCTCGAAAAGATTGACTAAACCGGCCCTGTACCGGCGCTTTATCACGGGCACAGCTACATCGTGTCCGCCTTCTACCACACGGGTTTTCACGCGTTCAATTGCCAGGTCAACAGAATTGAGCCAGAAGAACAAAAGGGTGACATGATAGCCGGCTTCTTTCGCCTTTTTAACCATATTTACATAGCTGCGGGGCGACAGGGTAGTTTCGAAAGCAAAATCGACTTTTAGACCAATAAGTTTGTCCATTTTAGCTAGCATAAGTCGGCCGGCTTCAATTGCTGCCCGGTCGGGATTAAAAGGCGAAAGCCCCTTTGCAATTTCATCGACATTGACAAACTCGTCGCATTTTAACATTTCGGGCAACACGGTGTACGAAGCGGTTGTTTTTCCTGCTCCGTTACATCCCGATATGATATATACGCTTGGCATAGGTGCTTAAAAATTAAACACCTACATTTCTACCTTTTACTACCCGCTCAATAGCTTCCACAATTTCGTTTGAAACGGCCAAGCGACCGTTCACTATACTGGTGCTTGTAACTATACCCTTCAAGCAAAGTTTTTGGTCGGGCAAGCGGTAAATATCCTGATAAAAAATATATTTTACACCCTGCTGTTCAACTCTCAAACGACACACAAACTTATCGCCGCTTTTAAGTGGTGTTTTATAAGCTAACTCCACCCTTGCCACCACTGCTACAATATTGCGTTCGTAAAGGTCGGCAAAATCGAGCCCTATCGAGAGCATAAACTGATGCCTTGTATGTTCGAGATAATTTTGATATACTGAATTGTTTACAATAGATTGCAGGTCGCACTCGTAGTCGCGAACCTGAAATTCGAGTTCATAATCGTATTGAGCTGCCATTATTTTTTAAATTAGTGAGCCGAAAAATGCGAAGTAAAGTTGTTTTATGCAAATTATTGAAGTATTAATCGTTGAATAGGTTGACTATTTTCTCTATTTTCTGAGAAAGATCGCTCAAGCTCACATTGCGAGCTTCGCGTAAGTATTCTCGTTTTTCGACAAAAAGAAGTAAAACAGGAATTGAAAAAACATTGTAGCGGGCAGCAATCTCGGGAAATTTTTCGGTTTCAATTTCTACAATTGACACCTTGGGAAATTGCTGCCCTATAAGCATATCGATTTTAGGCTTTAGAGCAGAACACACGGCACACTTGGTGCCCGAAAAATAGGCAATCAATATATCGTGGTTGCTAAGCATCCAATCGAATTGTTCACTGTTTTGGAGTTTTTCCATTACTTTTCTATTATATCAACTCAAACAATCATGCCTGCTCCCACTGTTCTTTTATAAGTTTAACGGCTTCGGGAATTACAATGCGATGATCGTTATCGCTCCAGCATTCGAGGCTAATGTCTTTCTGATAATTGATATACTTTAGAGCTTTGAATCCATCGATGTAATTGTCGCCTTCGTCCTCGCCGGGCATACGCCGACGTTGACGACTGGCTATGTGCATGTGCTGCAAATATTCACCCCCTGAAATTATAGCTCCCATGTCGCTGGTTTCTTCCCATGTCATGTGCCAGAAATCGCCCATAACACCCACTCCTTTACTTTCGGTATCGCGTGCAATGGCTGCGGCATCGGCCACCTGACGCAAAAAATAGGTTTCGCGCCTGTTGAGTGGTTCAAGTAACATGTAAGTATTATTCTTGTGAGCAATTTCTCCCAACTCCTGCAACTGTTCTATAAGTATTTCGCGCGATTGTTTATGAGGCAACGCAGGCTGGTTGTTGAATGCCGGCACCATTATTAAACCGGCCGAACCTAAGGCACCTGCAGCTTCAAGAATTTGTTTCATTGAATTCATTGCTCTTTTACGTATAGCAGGATCTACAGCAATTAAATACCCGTCGAAACCGGCTACAATGGCACTTACTTTTATTTTACGATTGTTTAGTTGTTTCTGAAAGTCGTCAACTCGCGAGGCTAAGCCATTGCCGCCCGGTTCTATACCGGTAAAACCATGCTCTTCAAGAAAATCGAGTTTTTCGGTCAAAGTGTCGCCAGGCGCCACACCTTCTTGGCAAGCAAGTTTCAGAATTGCTGACGATTCAGTTTTATTTTCCTGTACTGTTTTTTGATTGCAAGCCCCCGACATTAGTGCAACACTACCCATAGCCGATAGTCCTAGAAATCCTCTTCGCTTCATAATAAGATTTGTTTTAATGTTTTCTTTGAATTAACATCAAATATTATATATATTTTTCAAACTACACTGTACATATTGGCACAACCTTATATGTTACAGTGTAGCAGTCAATTTAAAAATTATGATCCAGGCACGGGTCTGTTACGTGGTATTTCTACATCGCCCATTGCAATTTGCGAGGGTCCCAGTTTCAAGTTCGAGCTCATCACCTCGTCCCATGTTACTTCGCGACCGGTATATGCAGACATACGCCCCATAATAGCGGTTAATGTTGAAATAGCACAATCGGTGGCCTCGTTTAACGGAGTGTTGTTACGAATAGCAGTGACCAGATCGATAATCTCCTGATCGTAAGGGCTGATATCGACAACTCCCGATGGTTGTCCGGCATCGTTAAAACCGTCTTGAGCATACTTGTAGTTCCAAATGGTATTTCCATCCAAATCATTTACATTATTTTGACAATTCGACATGCCTTTTGTTCCCATAATAAATTCAGAAACATTGTTTGAACATCCGTCAATTTGTCTGCACATACTATGCATATGCATGCCATCTTCATAAACAAAATCTACGCTAAAAAAGTCGTATTGGTCGCCTGTAGGCCTGCGATGACGGGCACCCATACCCACAGCCTTAACCGGGTGGGCTCCTTTATACCAGTTTATTACATCGATATTGTGCATGTGTTGCTCCACAATGTGGTCGCCCGATAACCAGTTCCAATTCACCCAATCGCGCAGCATGGCTTCCATATCGGTCCAGCCTGGTTGGCGGTTAACATGCCACAATGCACTTTGATTCCAGTAACAATTAGCTGATACAATATCTCCAATAGCACCGGCTTTAATATGTTCTAATGTGGTAAGGTAGTCTCGCTGATGGCGTCGTTGTGTGCCGGTTACAATTTTCAAGCCTGCAGCATCGGCCATACGGGCACTGGCTAAAACCATACGAGCTCCCACAGGGTCGACAGCCAAAGGTTTTTCCATGAATACATGCTTGTTTGCTCTTACAGTAGCATCGAAATGTTCAGGCCTGAAATACGGTGGAGTTGCAAGTATCACTACGTCCACATCGGTTTCGAGTAAACGTTTGTATGCATCGAAGCCAATAAAGCAATTACTGTCACTCACCTCAACACCCTCGCGTTCTCTCAATTGATTTCTACAGTGACCCAACTTGTCCTGAAAAACATCGGCAAGCGCTGCGATTTCGATTCCGGAGCCGGAACCCAGAAAGTTAAATAAAGCGCCGGTTCCTCTTCCGCCACACCCTACAAGGCCAATTTTCAAGGTTCGCCCATCAGGTGCCTTATCCAAAAAAGTCGGTTTAGTAACTCTGCCTTTATTATCACTACTGCACGATTGAAGTATCGCACCGGTTCCTAAAACTCCAAGAGCGGTAAACGCTGCCGCTTCTTTAATGAAGTTTCTACGATTGTTCGTTTTTTGCTCCTGATTCATTTTAATTTTTTTATTCTCGAATAACAATATTTTTAAAACTACTAAATATGCCTAAGTAAAGAGAGAATAATCCGACTGTAATTTTCAAGATGCTAATTTATTGATTTTTTTCTCAAGAGAAAACATTTGTGGTATTTCTATTGAGGCGAACTTACTAAATATAGAGAAAACTTGTTTTGTAACATATATATTTCAAGAGTTGAATAATTTTTATGCTAAATCGGTAAACAAAAACACTACAATAAGTGTCTTAACATTGTATTTATATTCATAAAAATAGAAGAATTACTTATTAAATAATAGGGCATGGAAAAGGATTCTATTTTGAGTAATATCGATGCAACATCGATTGAAGAGCTATACAAACAATACAGGCAAAACCCCGAAACTCTTGACACAAGCTGGCAAAACTTTTTCAAAGGTTTCGACCTTGCTTTGCAGCAACCCTCGGCAGAAGCAATGTTGCCGCAAAATTGCATCAACATTGACAAAGAATTCAAAATTCTGAATCTTATTCAAGGTTACCGCCAACGTGGCCATTTATTTACAAAAACTAACCCTGTTCGAACTCGCAGGCAATACACCCCTACTCTCGATATCGAAAACTTCGATCTTGAGAAAGCAGATCTGGATGAGGTTTTTGAAGCCGGTTCTGAAATTGGACTGGGGCCTTCAAGCTTAAAACAGATAATTTCACACCTGGAAGAAACTTACTGCAAATCGGTAGGTGTGGAATACATTTACATGCGCGATCCCGATGTAGTTAAGTGGCTGCAACAAAAAATGGAAGGCAGCCTTAATCGACAAAGTTACACGCAGGAACAGCGCAAACACATTTTCAGTCATCTAAATCAGGCTGTAAGTTTTGAGAATTTTATTCACAAAAAGTTTGTGGGGCAAAAACGCTTTTCATTAGAAGGCAGCGAGGCAACCATACCGGCACTCGATGCTATAATTGAAAAAGGTGCCGAACTGGGTATTGCCGAGTTTGTAATAGGCATGGCACACCGCGGTAGATTAAATGTTTTAGCCAATGTGCTGAAGAAACCTTATGAAAACATTTTCAGAGAATACAATGGCAAGGAATATAACGACGAAATTGCACTGGGCGATGTAAAATATCACCTTGGTTTCGAAAACAGGGTAACTACCGACCAAGGAAGAAACGTTAAGCTCAGCTTGCTACCCAACCCCTCTCACCTCGAAACTGTTACACCTATAGCTATTGGCGTGGCTCGTTCTCGAATCGATTCTGAATATAACGGCGACATGAATAAAGTAGCTCCGATTGCGTTACATGGCGATGCGGCCATAGCTACACAGGGCGTTGTGTACGAAACCGTACAAATGTCGGGGCTTACAGGCTATAAAACCGGAGGAACAATACACATTGTAATTAACAATCAGGTTGGTTTTACTACAAATTACCTCGAAGCGCGCACCAGCACTTACTGCACCGACATTGCAAAAGTAACTCGCGCACCGGTTTTTCATGTAAACGGCGACGATGTAGAAGCCTTAATTTATACCGTACAACTGGCCATGGAGTTTCGACAAAAATATCATAGCGATGTGTTCATCGATATTCTATCTTATAGAAAATACGGGCATAACGAAGGCGATGAACCTCGCTTCACCCAGCCTTTGTTGTACAAAAAAATTGAAAAACACCCCAATCCGGCAAAAATTTATGCCGATAAACTAGTCGATAAAGGAATAATGACTCAGGCAGAAATCGACAAAAAAGTTGAAACTTTTGAAACTGAGCTTGAGCAGGAATTAAAAAAATCGCAGCAAGACGATAAAGTGACTATTACCAACTTCCTGAAAGATGAATACAAAGGTTTTAAAAATCCGACGAAAGCCAATTTATTTGAAAATGTTAAAACAGGTGTTGACAAGAAAAATTTGAGAGAAATAGCAACATTGATGCTTACCTTGCCACCCGAAAGAAATTTCTTTCGCAAGGCCCTAAAGATAATAGACGACCGTAAAAAAATGGTGAATGAAAACCGGCTCGATTGGGCTATGTGTGAATTGCTTGCATACGGTAGCCTTGCAAAAGACGGACACCCGGTACGGCTTAGCGGACAAGATTCACAACGTGGCACTTTTGCTCATCGGCATTCGGCTTTTGTTGAAGAAGATACCGGAAATAAATACTTCCCATTAAATAAATTAAAAGAAGGCTTACCTAATGTGCACGTATTCAATTCACCACTTTCAGAATATGGAGTACTTGGCTTCGAATACGGCTACGCTCTGGCAATGCCCAATGTACTTACAATTTGGGAAGCACAATTTGGAGATTTCAGCAACGTAGCTCAGGTAATAATCGACCAGTACATTACATCGGCTATGGAAAAATGGGGACTCTACAATGGCCTTGTACTTTACCTTCCACACGGATACGAGGGACAGGGACCAGAACACTCAAGTGCCCGAATTGAACGCTTTTTGGCACAGGCTACAGGCAACAACATGCAACTTATGCATTTAACAAGCCCGGCAAACCTTTTTCACGCTCTCCGCAGACAAATGCTGTGGCAATATCGCATACCGCTAATCATTTTCACACCCAAAAGCCTGTTGCGACATCCTCAGGTAATCAGCTCTTTCGAAGACTTAAACGGAAGCTTTCAGGAAATAATTGACGATAAACAAGCCGATTCAAAAAAAGTAAAAACACTTGTATTTACTAACGGTAAAATATATTTTGCACTGAACGATATTCGTGAACAGCAAAAACGCGACGACATAGCCCTTATTCGCGTAGAACAACTTTATCCATTTCCGGAGCAGCAAGTTGAAAAATTAATCTCAAAATACAAAAATGCAACACGCAAAGTATGGGCTCAAGACGAACCGGTGAACATGGGAGCCTGGCCCTATGTGAGTCGAAACTTCTCTAAGTTTGAATTCGAAGCTGCAACTCGAAGCGAAAGCGCAAGTCCGGCTGGAGGGCTCATGGAACAACATAACAGACGATTTAAACGCATTGCTGACCAAATTTTTGAACAATAAACAACACTCAAGGCATGATTAAAGAATTTAAAATACCAAGTCCCGGAGAATCGATAAGCGAAGTAGAAATTGCCACATGGATGGTTGACGACGAATCGTATGTCGAGAAAAATGACGAACTAGCCGAAGTTGAATCCGATAAAGCTACACTAATGCTGGTAGCCGAAGTGAGTGGGAAAATCAACATTAAAGCCCATGCCGGTCAATCAGTAAAAGTTGGCAGTATTGCCTATACTATCGATACCGATGCCGAAGCTCCAGAAGGCAGCAGTAATCCAAAGGCAGAAACAGAGAAAAAACCTGCTCAAGAAAAAACCAAAAACACGAAAATCGAAGCTCAGGAAAAAACAATATCCTCGGTTGAAAAACCAACACATACTAATGTGAAAGTAACTCCTGTGGCTGCTGAAATGATAAAAGAAAACAAATTGAATGTTGACGATATAATTAACGGACTTCGAAGGCTCTCAAAAAGCGATGTCGAAAAAGTAATAAATGCAGGTTCAGAACCCATACTAGTAAAAAGAACTCAAAGCAGGGAACACACGCGCGAAAAAATGAGCATGCTACGTCGACGCCTGAGTGAGCGTTTAGTAAAA
>SKHV01000507.1 GCA_007116765.1 Prolixibacteraceae bacterium
AGTGTATTTGTGCTGTCAACTATTGTTGCTGAATGATTGTAATATCCAATTTCTGCATTAATATCAAAATCGAGCGAGTCAGTAGTAAGAGTTAGGGTTGGGTCGCTGAGCACTACATTATGACGTGCCTTAGCCATTTCAGTATCGCCGTTATAGTTAATAAACTTGGCCCATAAGTTTATAGTATCGTTGTTAACAATATGCACATTCCCAAATGCATCTACCACGTTAGTGTTTGTGTAGGCCCAAGCACTGTCGCATTTAATTACGATGTTGTTATGAGTGAGGTGTACGTTGCCAATCAGACGTTGTGCATTTTTCACAATAGACTGATCGGTTCGCATAATATCGGCCCATTCAATATTAATTACTTTTGTGTTACGGTTTTGTGCTTCTGTACTATTTAGAACAAGAAGAATTATTGCAAAAGATAAAATAAGCCTGACAAATATCGCCAGGCTTATTTTATATGATGAATATATTTTTGAGTTGTTCATTGGTTTACATCAACTGCTTGATTATTTCTTCTACTGAAATATTTTCAGCTTCGGCTTTGTAGTTTTTGATAATACGATGGCGAAGTATTGGAATTGCAACTGCTTGCACGTCTTCAATGTCGGGTGAATATTTTCCGTGCAAGGCGGCATGAGTTTTTGCTCCCAGAACAAGGTACTGCGATGCTCGTGGTCCAGCTCCCCATTTCAAATAGTTTTTGGAGATAGCAGGAGCCAGTTCCGACTCGGGTCTAGTTTTTCCGGCGAGGGTAACAGCATATTTAAGCACATTGTCGTTAATTGGGATTTTACGAATAATGTTTTGGAAGCTAATAATTTCCTTTTTGCTGATTACCTCGTTTAGTGTAACCTTGTGCGACGAGGTTGTGTTTTTTACGATTGTGACTTCGTCGTCGAATTTTGGATAGTCGAGCCACAGAGAAAACATGAACCGGTCGAGCTGAGCCTCGGGTAGAGGATAGGTTCCTTCCTGTTCAATGGGGTTTTGTGTAGCCAAAACAAAAAACGGCTCTTCGAGTTTGAAGTGATGTCCAGCCGAAGTTACTGATTTTTCCTGCATAGCTTCGAGCAGAGCCGACTGGGTTTTTGGCGGAGTACGGTTTATTTCGTCGGCCAGAATGATGTTGGCAAAAATAGGGCCTTTAATGAACTTGAATTCTTTGTTTTGATCGAGTATTTCAGTACCAATTATGTCCGATGGCATAAGGTCGGGTGTAAACTGAATACGGTTATATTGAAGACCCATTACATTGGAAATGGTATTTACGAGCATGGTTTTAGCAAGACCGGGTACTCCAACCAAAAGACAGTGACCCTGACTAAGCATCGATATGATTACCTGTTTAATAATCTCGTCTTGTCCGTATATGGCTTTACCTATTTCGGCTATCAGTTGTTTGTATTTTACGTTCAGAGCATCAATTGCTTCTTTATCACCGTTAAAATTCATTTCTGTATATTTTTATGTGTTGCTGTTGTGCTTTTAGCTTTTTCTATTTTGCAAAGGTAAAACAGAATCCTTATTTAATCCACTGTCCAAATTTATAATCACAGTTTTGATAAACCGGGTCAATGCGTATGTAAGTTTTTGCCTGGCGCTCGCTAATCCATTTCTGAATGGCAGCTTCTTCTTTTTTCTGAAGAAACATGTCGTTGAGTAAGGGGTAATCGAGTGTGAGGTTTGCCTTATGTGCCTCAATTTTGTTTACCAGCCTTACCACCACTATTTCTTCGCGTTGGTTAGTGGTATTGATTGCAATAAAAGGGTCAGATATTTCGTTGGTGTTAAGTTGGGTAAGGTTTTTTGAAACTTCGGGTGGTAAATCGTTAATTTCAAAGCGCGACGAAAGTGACATGGGATGAACAACAACACCACCGTTGGTTCTTGAATCTTTATCGTGTGAGAAGCGGCGGGCAGCGTCGGCAAAGGTCAGGTTTTCTTTTCTGATTTCGTTTACAATACTGTCCATTTTCGTCACAGTATTCACTTTAATCTCAGCATCTACTCTTGGTTTAAGAAGTATATGCTTGCAACGTACACGATCGCCTCTGCGTTCAATCATCTGAATTAGGTGAAAACCGAAATCGCTCTTTACTACATTGGAAACTTGTCCCGGTCGCAGGTTAAATGCTGCTGCTGAAAAAGCAGGATCCATTTGAGCACGTCCGAAGAAGCCCAGATCTCCACCTTCACGTGCACTTGGGCAATCGGAATGTAACACGGCAAACATTGAAAAGTTTTCACCGTCTTCTACGCGCTTTTTGATTCTTCGCAGCTCGTCTTTTATTCTGTTTTCTTCTACTTCGCTAATTTTGGGAACCATTGTGATTTGAGCGTATTCAAATTGTGTGTTCACCATGGGTATCTCAGAGTCAGATAAATTTCTGTGAAATTGTCTCACTTCAGAGGGGGTAACTTTAATGTTTTCAATTATTTTGCTTCTCATTTGAGAACTTAATATTTCGTTGCGGATTACGTCATTCAACTCAGATTTTAACTGAGCAATGCTTTTTCCAAAGTACCGTTCAACTTCTCTTTCAGAACCGAGGTGCTGCATAAAATAATCAATCCTCATGTCGAGTTGCTGATTGATTTGGTTATCGGTAACCACTATGTTTGTATCCAGTTCAGCTTCGGCAACCAATAGTTTCTCAACTAATAGGTTTTCGAATATTTCACATTTCATATCGCCTTCGGAGGTGATGCCCTGTGCCTGATTTTGCAACACTATAGCTTCAATTTCCGACTTCATCACAATGTTTCCTCCAATTACTGCTATTATTTGGTCTATGGTCTTGTCTTGCGAAAATCCGTGATAACTAATGCTGCTGAAAATGATTAAAATAACTACTATTAGGTTGCTTTTGTGCATGATATAATATTATTGATTTAAAACCCTAAATTTATTATATTTAAGGGCATCATTATACAAACTATCCTTAATTTCTCTTAAAAAATCTAATTTTTTGCTGTTTAGCATGTATGCCCTTATTCGAGGTGTGACAAACTCAATTGGGGCTGGTTCTCCTGAAATAATAAATTCTTTAACAGCAATTATGTGTTGTTCGTTTTCGGTATTGAAAGTAATCAGTTGGTTTCTTCGTAAATATTGTTCAGTATTTTGTAATTCATAATTCATACTTCGTAACACATTGTCAAGGTATACCCAGCTATTGTCGAAATTGTCGTATTTAGTTGCAAAACTGAACATAAATTCTTCATATTCCTCAATGTCGTTTTCATTTTCGCTGTGCAGCTTGTTTTTTATCCTGTTTGGAACATCAACTTCGATAGGCAAAATGAAATAATTAACCCGAACAATTGGGTGGCTTAGAGTGAATGATTTTTTATTTTGATTGTAATACTCCTCAATATCAGTGAATGGAATTTTCTCCTCGTTTAATGTATTTATCCTTTTGTTCCGGTAACGATGAATTAGCAATTCCTGACGATATTTTTCAATTTCATAATCTAAATCAAGTTCTTCGGGAGTAAGTTTTACTTTCGCTTCGGAGAGCAGTAACTGTTGTTTAACCCATTTGTCAATATATTTTTTTGCAAATTCGGCCGGGTCTGTATCGTTTATTTGCAGGGTGTAGTTTCTGTCAATTTCACTTTGATATAAATAATTACCTCCCACTTCAGCTACTGCAGCACCTTTTCTGTTTTGATTTGAATTGTAGCTGCATGCCACTAGCAACAGGCTAATAATTGTTATATAGAGTAAACTATTTCTCATTTAATTATTGTTACAGGCTTTGAATTCTTCTAAGTTGCCTGTTATTCACTTTTATTTTGTATTTGTTCCGAAGACTTTCCATCCATTCGTCTTCAAGAATTTTTTGATAGTCAGAAATGTAGAAACCTCTTGCCTCGTCAAGTGTTTTGGGTGTTCCGGCTTTCACTACATTACCGTGTACAAATTCGTGTTGAGCATTAAAATGCGATGGTTTGGCTTCGTTAAAAACCAAATGATCGACTTTTTCATTGTCGCCTTTTTCCCATTTTCCTTTTCTTATTCTGATATTGGTTTTATCAGTGTTTATTTTTGTCAAAAGTGTGTCAGGGTTTACGACACCTTGCTCAAGCAGATTTTTGCATTGCGCAAAGGCTTCATCGTTGAGGGCATGTATTAGTAAGCCATCGAAATGCTCGGCCCATGTATACTTGTTCTTGTTGCTTTCGTAATGATTTTGAAGTCCCACGGAGTCAGTCACTGCTTTGTCCCATACTTTTTTCTGCATTATTGAAAAAAGCAACATTCCATCGCGATATTCCTGAATAGTTTGGGCAAATTCAGGGTTTTCTTTTTCCAACATTGAGTCCTGATAAAGTATAAGCACTTCGTCTTCAAAATCTTCAAAATTTGTCAAAATATTATCGGTTTGGATACTGCTTTGTCGGTGTAAATTATATGCTTCTAAAAAGTGTGTAATTGTAAAGTTTTGCTTGTTGATAGAATACAAGGAAAGATCACTAATATTTTCAGGCAATGGTAATTTTACAAGCTTGCCCTGTTTCTTGAAAAAATCTTTTAGGGTTTCAATATTTTCTTGGTGAGCTGTGAACTGGTGTTTGCTTTTCAGATTATTGATGAATTTTTGTTTGCTGTGATAGCTTCGTTGTGGGTCTCTTTTAAGTCGCAAGGTAAGCTCTTCTTTCATTTCTTCGAATGTGCGAGGCTGTCTTGTATCCAAAAGTTTAATAATATGCCAGCCAAAAGTGGTGCGCACGGGTTCTGAAATGTCGCCTATGTTTTCGATAGAAAAAGCAGCTTCCACAAATTCGGGAACTGTAAAGGTTTTTGATATCCAGTTCATGTCTCCGTTGCGATTTGCTGAATTGGCATCGTCGGAGTGTTTTATTACCAGTTCGTTCCACTCTGCTCCACGTTTGAGTTCATCATAAATGCTGTCAATTTCAGCTTTAAGTAACTCCAAGTGATTTTGGTTCGATGTGTTGCCGGCATTGAACATTTTCATTATGTGAGCAATATGCACTTCCCCTTCCGATTCGTATATGTCGGTAACATGAATAAGGTGATATCCGAATTCGGTTCTTACCGGCATACTTACTTCGCCTACCGGAGTGTTGTAGGCTGCATTTTCAAAGTCGACTATCATATTAAAAGCTTTGAAATATCCCAAATCGCCCTGGTTTCTTTGTACCGATGGATCGTCGGAATGCTCAAGTGCTAATTCTTCAAATGTATTCTCGCCGTTTACAAATTTGTTTCTGATATCAATTGCCTTATTGTAACTTTTCAATGTGTCGACGGGCGATGCATCCTGAGGTAGCGAAAGAAGAATATGGCTTGCTTTAATTTCGTTAATTGTTCGGAAATAGACTTCTTCAATCATCTCGTCGGTAATGGTAATATCGGTCAGATATTGTTTGGCAAGCTCGTCGCGGTATCCTTTTAGTTCATCAGTAAACTCTGAGAGGGTATCCATTCCAAGCTTCTCGGCCTCAAGTACTTTTAGTTTATAGTCAATGAAGAGTTCCATATACTCTTCGGGAGTTTTCTTCTGTGATTCATCAAAAAGTTGAGAGTTGTTTTTGATATATATTTGTTCATACTGTTCTGTTGAAATATTGGTGTTGCCAATTGTAACAATAGTTTTTTGGGCAAATAAGTAACCCGAAATAATGAATAAAACAAAAAACAATACAATCTTCTTCATAATTAATTTGTATTTATATTGAATGAATAATGAAATATCATGACTTCACTGTATGTTATAGAAAACAGAACGCTAAAAGTGACGATAAATTATCGGCTGCTGTAATTTGGAGCTTCGCGAGTAATTGCTACATCGTGAGGGTGACTTTCGTTTACCCCCGATGCAGTTATTCTGGTGAATTTTGATTTATGCAATTCTTTAATATTTGCTGCACCACAATAGCCCATGCCCGCTCGTAAGCCACCAATCATTTGGAAAATTACTTCGTACAGAGTTCCTTTATAAGGAACACGTGCTGCAATTCCTTCAGGAACCAGTTTTTTAATGTCTTCTTCCATATCCTGAAAATAGCGGTCTTTAGAACCAGCCTGCATGGCTTCAACCGATCCCATTCCACGGTAAGCTTTAAATTTTCTTCCCTGAAAAAGAATGGTTTCACCTGGCGATTCTTCCACACCTGCAAACAGGCCGCCTGCCATTATTGAATCGGCACCGGCAGCTAATGCTTTCACAATATCGCCCGAATAGCGTAATCCTCCATCGGCAATAACCGGTACACCTGAGCCTTTTAGTGCTTTAGCTACATTATGTATTGCCGATAATTGAGGTACTCCAACCCCGGCAATAACGCGAGTTGTACAAATTGAACCCGGACCAATACCTACTTTCACGGCATCGGCACCTGCGAGTACAAGGTCGGTGGCTGCCTGAGCTGTGGCTATGTTTCCAACAATAAAGTCTTTTTCAGGATACATTGATTTGGCTCTGCGCAAGGTTTCCAGCACATATTTTGAATGTCCGTGTGCAGTATCTATTACGATAGCATCCGCATCGGCTTTTACAAGTCTGTCTATGCGTTCCATGCTGTCGCCACTTACGCCTACAGCTGCAGCAACACGCAAGCGTCCTTTTATATCCTTGCATGCATTGGGTTTGTCTTTCGCTTTTGTAATGTCCTTATAGGTTACCAAACCAATAAGCTTGTTGTTTTTGTCAACAACCGGTAACTTTTCAATTTTATTTTCCTGTAAAATTCCGGCCGCTTTCTCAAGGTTTGTCGATTCGTTTGTGGTAACCAGATTTTTGGTGGTCATAACCTCACTAATGGGTTTGTCGTATCT
This sequence comes from Prolixibacteraceae bacterium, assembly GCA_007116765.1. Classification (GTDB taxonomy): domain Bacteria; phylum Bacteroidota; class Bacteroidia; order Bacteroidales; family Prolixibacteraceae; genus Roseimarinus. Next base: position 6,821 of record SKHV01000507.1, read on the forward strand.
CTTTTCAAAGCGCAAGTCGCGGTTAGTTACAATACCTACCAGGTAACCCTCTTTGTCAACAACCGGAATGCCACCAATTTTGTAGGTTCTCATCATTTCGAGCACATCGGCAACAGTTTTTTCCTTTTGAACTGTTATAGGGTCATAAATCATTCCATTTTCGGCACGTTTTACCGTGGTAACCTGCCTTATTTGCTCGTTAATGCTCATGTTTTTGTGTATTACTCCAATACCGCCTTCACGAGCAATAGCTATTGCCATTGTCGATTCGGTTACTGTATCCATGGCTGCCGAAACAATTGGCGTATTTAGTGCAATGTTTCGGGTAAGCATACTTGCTAGGCTAACTTCTCGTGGGAGTACTTCTGAATAAGCAGGTACTAACAGCACATCATCAAATGTTAAACCTTCGCTGATTATTCTATCTGATATGAACGACATATGTGAGATTTTTTATTAGAATTTTGACTGCAAAGCTAAAAAAAAACAGTTAATCTTACCGGCTTATATCTATGAATAATGGCTTTTTAATAATATTTAAAAAAATAGTTTTAATTTGTTGAAAAAATAAATGCATACATTTTGACCAAATATACCGACATATTACAAAAATACTGGGGGTATTCTGCTTTCAGACCCTTACAAGAAGACATTATTCAATCGGTTGCTGAAGGTAACGACACCTTAGGGCTTATGCCAACAGGTGGAGGAAAATCAATAACTTTTCAGGTATTTTCGCTTTCACAGCCCGGTATGTGTTTAGTGGTTACACCTCTTATTGCCTTAATGAAAGATCAGGTTGAGAATTTAACTAAGCGTGG
>SKHV01000088.1 GCA_007116765.1 Prolixibacteraceae bacterium
TACAAAAGTATGAGTTAAACCCTTATTGCAATTCGTCATTTGCGTAATGGAAACCTCAATTTACGCATTTTTGTGAATAAATACATAAATTATTTCTATTTTCAAAAAGCATTTTGATTTTGTGAGTTTGAATAAAAAAAAGATATTTATTTTGACATTTATTTTCGATATTTGAAATCTATTTCAATATTTGTCGATTGGCACTTTTTATATTATCAATAATCGCATTTAACTAATATAAAATTGTATTTTAGTAAAGTATATTATTCCCTTAGGGGCAACAAAATTTCATAAAATGGCAGATTCAATAGATCAATTAAGAGTTAGTTTTGTAGAAGAAACTCGTGATTTAATAAATGAGTTAGAAGATATATTGCTCTCGCTTGAGGTTGACACGGTTGACAACGAAACAATTGATCTAATATTCAGAAGCATTCACACTGTAAAGGGAAGTGGTGGAATGCTGGGTTTCGAGAAAGTACTTGCAGTAACTCACGATCTTGAAGACATATACGACAAAGTTAGAGCCGGCGAAATGAAGTTTTCGACCGAACTAAAGGATATTTCGCTTGAAACAATAGATATACTGAAAACTCTGCTTGCAACCGACGAAAAACTTAATGAAGCCGAAAAAATTAAATTCAACAATATTTGTCGTAAAATTGAAAATTTTGAAATAGGCAGCGATACAGGTGGTAATTCTGCATTACCTGATATTGATGGCTCGTTATGCAGTTTGCCTTACATAACTTACATAATACAACTCAAACCTGAATCGGGCAGTATTAAGGATTTGTCGCATCCCGGACTTTTGGTTCACGAATTATCTTTTATCGGAAATTGTTTAGCCTTTGCACTTAGTGGCAATCAGGTTAAAGTAAACACTTACGAAAAAGTCAATAAAGGGTCGAAATGGAAAATTATTTTAAGTACCAACAAACCCGTTGAAACAATTGAAGATATTTTTGAATGGGTAAAGAATGAACTGAATTTTGAATTTGAAAAAATATGTGAAGGTAACTTATTGGGTATTGAGGAAGCCAAAGAAGAAATACTAAAACTGGACGAGAAGGTTTTTAACATGAAAGCTGACGACTTTTTTCCAGTTGCGGAGAAATACAGCTCACTTTTACAGAAAGAAAAAAATACGGATGCAACACAAAATGACGAAACTAAAGCCGGCGATGATGCATCAACTTTGGGCGGAACAATAAACAGTATACGCGTTGCTACGGATAAAGTTGACCAACTAATGAATTTAGTGAGTGAAATGGTAACACTTCAGGCCAGGCTAAATTTAATTGCACACGAATCAGGCAACGAAGAACTCATCGCAGTGGCCGAAAAATACGGTACATTTTCAAATCAACTCCGCGACAATGCGTTTACCATATCGCTAGTGCCTTTTGGTGTGACCATTACGAGGTATAAGCGAATGGTGCACGACCTTTGTGAACAGCTTGATAAAAAAGTTGAATTCATAACTGAAGGAGAGGACACCGTGTTAGACAAAAAAATTATCGAACGTCTTTCGGATCCCATAATGCACATACTTCGCAATTCAATTGACCACGGTATCGAAAGTACCGAAGACCGCAAAAAGGCAAACAAAAACCTCACCGGCAAAATATACATGAAAATTTTCCATCAGAGTAATAACGTAATTATAAAAATAATCGACGACGGGAGAGGTGTTAATCTGGAACGCACACGTGAAATTGCCATTGAAAAGAAAATAATAACCCCCGACCAGACCGTAAGCGAAAACGAATTACTTAGCTTCCTGTTTTTACCCGGCTTTTCTTCGGCAAAAACGATATCCAACGTTTCGGGGCGTGGCGTAGGGCTCGATGTAGTGAAAAGAAATATTTCCGACATACGCGGTTCTATTGAAATACATACCGAGCAAAACGTAGGCACAACTTTCACCATAAAACTTCCACTAACCCTGTCAATTATTGATGGATTGCAGGTAAAAATAGATTACCGCGATTTCATTATCCCGCTGGTTCAGGTTGATAAAATAATTAGCCTTACCGATATAATTGAAGATACCGAATTAAGCCAGGTAATGAAAATTGATGGCACACCGGTACCTTACTTCGATTTACGTTCCGATTTTGGAATAACTTCAGCACCTCCTGCACGCCGCGAAGTGGTATTGGTTTCGTATGAAAACGAGCATATCGCACTGATAGTAGACTACGTGGTAGGCGAGAACCAAACGGTACTGAAACCACTCGGGAAACACTATAAAAATCAAGATTTCCTTTCGGGAGGTACCATTCTTGGCGATGGCTCTGTGGCACTTGTGATTGATGTGAACCGAATTGTAACCACATTTTCAAAAAAATAAAATACACTAAATATGGAAAATGTTTATCAAACTTATCTGACATTTACTCTCGGGAAAGAAAACTTCGCACTGAATGTAGATCATGTTGAAAAAATACTAGAAAACCAAGAGGTAACCGAAGTTCCAAAAGCACCTGAATATATGCTTGGTGTTTTCAACTTACGGGGTGAAGTAATTCCACTTATTGACACACGCGTTAAATTTGGTATGTCGAAAACCGAAATTACCTCATCAACCTGCGTACTAGTAATTACCATTACTTCAGAAAACGAAAGCATTAAGCTGGGTGCAATGGTCGACAGTGTGAAAGAAGTAATACAATACAACTCCTCCGATATTATTAATTTACCCACGGTAGGAAAACAAAATAAAACAGAATTCCTCATCGGCGTTTTAAGAATAAACGAACAGTTTGTATTGTTGCTCAATGCCGACAAAATATTCTCGGTTGATGAAATAGTTGAATTACGTGCGGAGAACTTCGATCTTTAATAATGGATTATACAACTACAGCAAATATTTACAGTCAAAAACTAGAAGAAGCTGAATTTAAGCTTATTCAGGATTTTATGCTAAATAATTTGGGGGTTAAGCTCAGCCCCATTAAAATAGTAATGGTAAATTCCAGGCTTATAAAACGGCTTAAAGCATCGGGCATACATAATTTCCCCGACTATGTGAGTTTTGCCCTATCGTCCGAAGGAAAACGAAGTGGTGAGCAACAGTGTATGATTGATGAGCTTACTACTCATAAAACCGAATTTTTCAGAGAATCAGATCACTTCGACATTCTGAAAGACATGATTCTCCCCGAATTTAGTTCCAATAAACGAGGCACTTTTAAAATTTGGAGTGCAGGCTGCTCAACCGGCGAAGAGCCCTATACAATGGCTATGCTGATGAATGAATTCAAATTTAACCATAATGGCTTCGATTACCACATCAATGCTTCCGATGTGAGCACTGCAGTTATTGACAAAGCTGTGAAAGGCCTGTTCAAACAGCAGACAATGAAAGATGTTGACCCCCAAATAATAAAAAAATACTTCACCAAAATTAAAGACGAAAGAGATGAAGTGTTTCAGATAAACAAAACATTGCGTGATAGAATTAACTTCTCGCGAATTAACCTTGTTGATTATTATAGTTTTCCCAACGAATCGTTCGACGTAATTTTCTGTAGAAACACCTTAATTTACTTCGACGAAAAATCAAAACGAGAAGTAGTAGCCAAACTAATCAGCAAAATAAAAATTGGAGGCTATTTCTTTGTGGGGCTATCGGAAACTGTTTCACAATACTCAAAAGCAATAAAACAGATAAGTCCAAGTGCGTACAAAAAAATCGGATTAACAAATGAATAAGAAGCAACTCAAAGTGTTAGTGATTGAGGAACAAAAAGCTGTAGCTACTCAAATCAGGAACGAACTTGAAACACACGGATTCAAAGTATCGGTGTCGTTAAACACCCAAACCGGATTGTTTCGTGCAAAAGCATTTCAATTCGACTTTTTTATTGTAAATGGAGGAGTTGACGGCAAACAAGGATACGATTTTATTAAAGAGATTCTAAGTCAAAACGACAATAAAAAACCACCCATTCTTTTTGTAATTAATCCAAAAACAAAACTCGACACCAGACTTCAAAAATTCGATCTCGATTTCGACATATTGAGGCTCCCTTTCGACTCGACCGAATTCAGAATACGTTACAACAGACTTTTAACTCAACCTGAAACTCTAAGAACCACTCACGCAGAAGAAAAAAAACCTGAAGAAAAAGCTACAAGTTCAAAAACAAAACAAAAAGTATTGCTTGTTGAAGACAACCCGCTTAATCAGAAAGTGGTGGGAATGTTCATTGCCAAGCTCGGTTTTGAATACGACGTGGCCTCAAACGGGCAAGCAGCAGTTGACTTTTGCGAGACAAACAATTACGGCTTCATTTTAATGGACATTTACATGCCCGGGATGGATGGCCCCGAAGCAACAACTAAAATCAGATCCAACGAGCTTAATGGAAACCACAGGGCAAAAATTATTGCAATTACAGCCAACGAATCTCAGGAAAGTGTAAAACGTTGCTACGACAGTGGAATGGACGATTATTTAGTAAAACCCTTCACCCTTGACGTTTTAAAGGAAAAATTGGTTTAGTGTTGAATTTACGGTGGTTTGGACAAGATAAAATATTTAAAACAAGGAGAACTTGCCATAGTATCGGGCGATACTAAGGTTTTCACCATACTAGGTTCGTGTGTTGCCGTTGTATTATGGGACGAACAAACGAAAATAGGCGGTGTAAATCATTATTTACTGCCCAATTGGAACAACAAAGGTGCTCCCGATGTTAGATACGGAGATGTGGCCATTACCGAATTACACGATAAAATAATTCTTTCGGGTGCAATTAAAAGCAGGCTTAAAGCTAAAATATACGGAGGAGCCAGCTTACTGAATTTGCAAAATGCAAGTTTCAACATTGGTCAACGCAACATCGAAATTGCAAAACAAAAGCTAAAAGAACTACATATCCCTATAATAGAAGACACCACTGGAGGAAACTCAGGAATAAAAATACTTTTCGACCCCAACAACGGGTTTGTAAAAGTTGACATTATTAAAAATATAAATTTTTGAAAGAAAGAGGAATGGCATCTTTAAATAAAAGGATAAAAGTATTGGTTGTTGACGATTCTGTAATTTTCAGAAGAGTTTTGGCCAATGCCGTGGAGTCGGATATTGAACTCGATCTAATAGGGACTGCAAACGATCCTCTCCAGGCAATTGAGATTATTGAAAAACAAGTACCCGATGTAATTACACTTGATATAGAAATGCCCCACATGGATGGCCTTACCTTTCTCGATAAATTAATGAAACGCCATCCCATTCCGGTTATTATTGTTTCCAGTAAAACGCAGGGGAACAAAGAAATTTGCCTCGATGCTTTCAACAAAGGCGCCATTGACATAGTACACAAGCCCGAGAAACTAAAATCAAACGAAAACTTATTCGACTTTTATGCCTTCGTTTGCGAAAAAATAAAAGGAGCATCGCAGGCTAATATGCGCCAAAAACAAAAGCAACTTGTCGATCTCGCGTCGATAAGACTTATCACCAAGGAAATACCACCTATTGTTAAAACGCCCGAGATTATTGCAATTGGGGCATCGGCAGGAGGCACTACAGCCATTGAATTTATTCTAAGGAGACTGCCCGCCGACATGCCCGGCATTGTGATTACCCAACACATGCCGGCTGGCTTTACCAAGCTTTTTGCCAATAGGCTGAACGACATTTGCGAACTTGAAGTAAAAGAAGCCGAAGACGGCGATAAGCTCTATCAGGGCAGGGTACTTATTGCCGCAGGTGGTTTCCATATGGAACTCACAGGCGGCATGGGCAATTACCGGGTAAGCGTAACCGACAGCGAACCCGTAAACCGACACAAACCCTCGGTGGATGTGTTATTTCACTCAGTAGCCCGTTCAGCAAAAAGCAAAGCCACAGGTATAATACTCACCGGCATGGGTGCCGATGGGTCAAAAGGACTACTGGCAATGAAAGAAGCCGGAGCATATACTATAGCTCAGGATAAAAACTCGTCGATTGTTTACGGCATGCCCTATCAGGCATTTTTGCTCAATGCCCATAACATTGAACTCTCGCTTCAAAAAGTACCCGATTTCCTGATTGACCGTTTCAAAAAATAACAAGGCTGAATAAAATCATCATGCAATAGTGCGTTTTTTGCTATTTTTATAGGTTGAAAAATGAAAATAAACTCGCGCTATGTACGGAAAAATGAAAACCGACCTTCAGTCAAAACTCGAAGAGCTTAAACAACAGGGACTATACAAAACCGAACGTATAATTACCTCGTCACAAGGGGCAAAAATCAAGGTCAATCACGAAGACGAAGTATTGAACTTTTGTGCCAATAATTACTTAGGGCTTGCCAACCACCCCGAGGTAGTTAGAACCGCACAACAAACCATGGATAAATGGGGCTTTGGCCTTTCGAGTGTGCGCTTTATCTGTGGCACCCAACAAATACACAAACAACTCGAAGAGCAGGTTTCTCGTTTTCTCGGCACCGAAGACACCATTCTTTATTGCGCAGCTTTCGATGCGAATGGTGGTGTTTTTGAACCCCTACTCGATGCCGACAGCGCCATAATTTCTGACGAGCTGAACCATGCATCAATAATAGATGGAGTAAGGCTTTGCAAGGCACAGCGCTACCGCTACAAGCACTCCAACATGGATGAACTTGAGCAGCACCTAATCGCATCGCAAAACGCAACTTACCGGCTTATTGTTACCGATGGGGTATTTTCAATGGACGGCGACATTGCCAAATTAGCTGCGATTTGTGATTTAGCGGATCAATACAATGCACTGGTAATGGTTGACGACAGTCACTCAACCGGCTATATTGGCAAAAAAGGACGCGGTACGCATGAATTGTGCAATGTAATGAACCGTGTCGATATTATTACCTCAACATTTGGAAAAGCACTTGGTGGAGGCAACGGTGGGTTCACATCGGGCCGTGCCGAAATTATTCAAATGTTGCGTCAGCGTTCGCGCCCCTACTTGTTCTCAAACACGCTTGCGCCGGCTACGGTTGGAGCCAGCATAAAAGTACTTGAAATGCTAGAGCAATCGTCGGAACTTAAAACCCGCACCATGGAAAACGCCGCTTTGTTCAGGCAAAAAATGGAAACAGCCGGCTTCGACCTCGTGCAGGGCAATACCGCCATTGTGCCGGTAATGCTTTACGATGCCCCCCTAGCCGTGAAATTTGCCGACAAACTTTTACAGGAAGGTATATACGTAATTGGCTTTGTTTACCCGGTAGTTCCTAAAGGGAAAGCTCGCATTCGCGTACAACTTTCGGCCGCCCACACAACAACCGACATCGATAAAGCAGTGAAGGCATTCATAAAAGTAGGGAAAGAGCTACTATAACTTTCCCATTTTTTTAATTTTCTGCTAATGTAAATTACTGCTTATTATTTTGAAGAATTCCTGACGAGTAGCTTCGCGGGTAAATGCACCGGTAAAATCGGAAGTGGTAGTAACCGAATGTTGTTTTTGCACACCACGCATTTGCATGCATAAATGTTGCGCTTCCACTACTACTGCAACTCCCAAAGGATGGAGGGTATCGTTAATGCACTCTTTAATTTGAGTAGTTAAACGTTCCTGCACCTGCAAGCGTCGGGAAAAAGCCTCAACTACACGCGCAATTTTGCTTAATCCGGTAATATAACCATTAGGAATATAGGCCACGTGTGCTTTACCAAAAAAAGGAAGCATGTGATGTTCGCACATTGAGTAAAGCTCAATATCCTTTACCACAACCATTTGTTTATAGTCTTCTTTAAACATGGCCGATTGAAGAATCTCTCCGGGATCCATTTCATAGCCCTGAAGCAAAAACTGCATGGCCTTGGCTACTCTCATTGGAGTTTTTTCGAGCCCTTCGCGTTTTGAGTCTTCACCTAAAAGATTAATAATTGACTTGTAATGCTCCGAAAGTTGATCCATAATCGCGTTGTCGTATTTTTCGACACGCTGATATGATCCTTTGTGGTTATTTAATGAAAATTCCATTTCTTATTTATGATATAAAATTCCGGAATAGGCACTTGCTATTAATTGCTAAAACCGAATTTCAAGTATTTTCCTTATTTCGTCAACGCCTACCAACTTGTGTTCACCAATATTTATATCGCCGCGTTCTTCCATACGATCGGCAATTTCATCGGCAGCAGTAACCGGTATTCCGTAATCGCTCAAGCGACTTTTCACACCCAATAATTCGAAAAATCCAATAGTTTTCTCAATGGCAGCTTTTATTGTTTCTTCTTCGTTTTGGTTTTTAATTCCCCAAATGCGTTCGGCATATTGAATTATCTTTTCCTTTTTCGATTCTTTCATCACTTTCATAACCCCCGGAAGTACAATTGCTAAGGTTTGAGCGTGATCGAGTCCATATAGGGCAGTTATCTCGTGGCCGATATTATGCGACGACCAATCGCCGGGCACACCTGAACCGACCAGCCCGTTAAGAGCCATTGTGGTACACCACATAAAATTAGCACATGCATCGTAATTTGTGGGATCTTTGAGCACTTTTGGACCCTCTTCAATTAAGGTAAGCATAATGCTTTCAGCAAATCGATCCTGAAGCGGTGCATTTACCGGATAAGTAAGATACTGCTCTATTACATGTACAAAAGCATCGATAATACCATTACTGATTTGTTTTGCGGGTAATGTTTCAATTACCTGAGGATCAAGAGCAGCAAAAAGTGGTAATACTTCAGGAGAAGAAAAAGCCAATTTTTCTTTATACTCAATTCTTGAGATTACTGAATTCCCGTTACTTTCGGTACCTGTAGCAGGCAAAGTAAGTACAACTCCTAATGGAAGTGCTTCAATTACTTCTTCATTGTGTGAAAGAATTTCCCATGGCTCAGTTCCATCATACAACGCGGCTGCCGCAATAAATTTTGCCCCATCAATTACTGAGCCACCTCCAACTGCAAGAATAAAGTCTATTTCGTACTCTTCAATAAGCTCAAGTGCTTTCATGCACTTTTCATACGATGGGTTAGGCTCAATTCCGCCAAATTCATAGTATTCAAAATCAGATATCGCATCGGTAACTTGTTCGTAGATGCCATTGTTTTTTATACTACCTCCCCCGTAAACAAGCAATATTTTTGAGTCTTCGGGAATTTCACCAGCAATCAAGGCTATTTGTCCTTTACCAAACAAAATCTTGGTATGATTATAAAAGACAAAATTTTTCATTCTTTCTTTGTTATTTAGTTAATATTTAACCCTAAATTATCTATTTAAGGCGCTGAGTTATAAATTTCAAAATTTCAATAAATTTAAGTATCGTTTTTTATTTAGCACAATACTTGTTGTTAATTTTTTTTTGAACTTCTTTTTAATGAATTTTGTAAAAATATAAAAATGGACAATAGAACAAAGAAATACATGCAAGAAAACTCCATTAAAGAAAAGTTTAGAAACATTTCGGACGAAGAAATTATATCTATCTTAAGGATGAGGGTTCATTACCGACCCGAAGCTATTGAAGCTGTAGTTGAAGAAGCTATTGAAAGAGGTATAATTAACAATACCGAAGACTTGTTAAGCAACAAGTTTTCAGTTCAGCCACTCCCCCCACGATCGTTGTTTCCATTGGGCACAGATAAAAAATCAACTTTTGCAATATTTAAAAGTTTGTGCCGAGTATTTTATGGTTTAGGCCTGCTTCCATTTATTCATTCTGTATTTTCTTTTGTTGCAGGCAATTATTCAACAGGTTCAATTTCACTTATTGTTGCGCTTACCGTTTTTTCAATGGTGTACCAAGTAGACAGAAAGATGAATTTATTTGCATTGAAGTTTCTCCTTTTCCTAAATGTTCCGTTGATAGCGTTCTCGACATATATCATTTATACTGCAAGTTTTTTTGCGGCAATCGACATTTTCGCCATTTGCATGGTTGTTTTAGTTACTTTATATGTATCTCTCTACCTCAGAAAGCTATTCTTCTATTTTTCAGAATGAGAATGAAATAAATACACCTCAAAATTTGTTGTTTATTTTCAACATTTTTCATTTGCAGCTTAATATTCTTATTTCACCGACAAGAACACCCATTTAATCGATTTTAACTTACAGATACACCAATAAATACTCAACTTTGCTGAAAATAAAATCATAGAAAAATGAAAGCATTAAGAATAAGTTCAATTATTGTGTTATTAGGAGCATTACTTGCATCACTTTTTGTTTCGTGTAACTATAGTTCAAATAGAGTTGAAAGTGTGGATAGCAAAACAAAACTGCATGAAGTAAAAAACTTCAATCAAATTATGCTTGTGGGTGGCTATAACGTTACTTTAATACAAAGTTCCGATTCGGAAATCATTATTGATGCCGAAGAAAAGTTTCATGATAAAACCGATATCTACGTGAAGAATGAAACGCTATATCTGAAAATGAAAAAGAATCAAATAAGCACTGACTCTAAAATAAATGTTGAAATTTCATTCATTGAATTAGAAAAAATAACCGTTGAAGGAGGTGTTGTTTTGAATACTGATGGTTTTATAAAATGCGATAATTTTGATATTCATATAAAAGGAGGAGCACATTCAAATATAAAAATAAAAGCGAACCACATAAATGCTAAAGGTGAAGGTGGTGTAAATATGCGCTTTGAAGGTGTAAGCGACACCTTTACCGTATCGACCGAAGGTGCCGGAAATATTGATGCCCGCCACTTAAAGTCGCGTGTTGTGAACTGTAGAGTAGCAGGCGTGGGCAATGCATCGGTTTATGCAACCGATGAGCTTTTTGCAAATGTAGAAGGACTGGGACGGATTAATTATCGTGGCAACCCTGAGGTACATAAAAATGTGCAGGGCATTGGTGTTGTTCATCGCAAATAAACCTATTAAGTTAGAAGGTGTACCATAACTGCCTTTATTGTATGCATGCGGTTTTCGGCCTGATCGAATACAACCGAAGCTTTACTCTCGAACACTTCGTTGGTCACTTCAATTCCATCCATACCAAATTTCTCAAAAATTTCTTTTCCTACTGTTGTATTTGTATCGTGAAAAGCGGGTAAACAATGCAAAAATTTAACATTGCCGTTTCCAGTTTTTTTCATTAGTTCTGAATTCACCTGAAAAGGCTTCAGAAGTGCGATTCTTTCTTCCCACAACTCAATGGGTTCGCCCATCGAAACCCACACGTCGGTATATACAAAATCACAGTTTGCCACTGCTTCATCAACATTGTCGCTTAGTGTAATTCTAGCGCCGGTTTCTTTCGCTATTTTTTTACAACTATTGACCAGTTCAGAATCGGGCTGAAACGTTTCAGGAGCACAGGCCCTGAAATCGATTCCCATTTTTGCACTGCCTACCATGAGCGAGTTTCCCATGTTATTACGGGCATCGCCAATATAACAAAGTTTCATTTGATTTAAGGGCTTTGCGCAATGCTCCTGCATGGTAAGGAAATCGGCCAATACCTGAGTGGGATGAAACTCATTGGTAAGCCCGTTAAAAACCGGCACCCCGGAGTACTGAGCCAATTCTTCAACAATCTGCTGCCCATATCCACGGTATTCAATGGCATGGTACATGCGCCCCAAAACCCTGGCAGTATCCTTTATGCTTTCCTTGTGACCTATTTGAGATCCTGTAGGCCCCAGATAGCTTACTTTTGCCCCCTGATCGAAAGCAGCAACCTCAAAGGCACAACGTGTGCGGGTAGACGATTTTTCAAATATCAGTGCGATATTTTTCCCTGTAAGATTTTTTTTCTCGCTTGCCTGTTGCTTAGCATGTTTCAATTTTGCCGACAACTCAAGTAAGAGATTTATTTCTTCGGGTTCATAGTCCAGTAATTTCAAAAAATGTTTGTTCTTCATGTTTTTATATTTTCATTGTAATTTTTGTTCCATAACTTTTATCGGCCAGTTTTCGAGCCTCGGTAATTACGCTTTGTTTTCCTCCTTTTTCAAGAAAAAGTAAAGCGGCTCTAACCTTTGGTTCCATAGTACCTTCGGAAAATACGCCTTGTGCAAGATAATTATTCGTGCTAGCATAATCGAGAAATTCGAGCTTTTCTTGAGTAGGCAGGCCAAAATCTTTGTACACAAAAGGCACATCGGTTAAAATATAAAGTTCGTCGGCATTAATTTGTGCAGCCAGTTGTGCTGAGGCCAAATCTTTGTCAACTACGCCGTTTACAGTACGCACACCACCTTTATCATCGAAAAAAACAGGCACACCGCCTCCTCCGGCAGCTATCACTATAGTTCCGCTATTGGCAAGTTGCTTTATGGTTTCCGAATTGAAAATAGTCAGAGGAAAAGGAGAAGGCACCACTCTTCGGAAAGCTTCGGCTCTTTTCGAAGTAGGTTTAAATTGCCAGCCTTTTGTATCGGCTAAAATCTTTGCCTCTTGACTGCTGTAAAATTTACCAATCCGCTTACTTGGGTTTTCAATTGAGTTGTCGTAAGGGCTAACTTCAACCATGGAAACCAGAGTTACTACATTACGTTGAATACCATGTTCAACCAACACGTTGCGCAGTATTCGTTCAATCATGTAACCAATACCGCCCTGCGAATCGGCTACACATACATTCAGTGGCATTTGAACAATATCGTACATTTGCTCACCTGCATCGTTTCGCATAAGTATGTTGCCAATTTGCGGACCGTTACCATGCGTTATTACCAGGTTACAACCAAGTTTCAGAAGAAAAACCAGATTTTCTATCGTGTCGTAGGTATTGGATTCCTGCTCTTCAATTGTACCTTTTTCGTTGTCGCGCAAAAGAGCATTCCCTCCTAATGCAACTACAGCTAATTTTCTCTTAGGCTTACTCATATAACTTACCATTAATCATGCACAATAAACATACAACATTCGCGTAATAAAAAACCTGACTTTTTACTTATTCAAATATAAACATACATGAATATAGAGCTTGATTCCATCTATTTTGATAAATTTGCACACAATACTTAAAGGAGCAGAAATAAGTTTATTTTTTTAAGAAATTGTTTATATTCCTGATTAAATATTAATGTAAAATTGAATGGCTAAAACTAAAGGTAGAAATAACGGCACAAAAACTTCGAAAAATACCGCAATAAAATCTGATACCGAGAACAAGGTAAAAATTGAAAAAGTACGTTTTGTCTTAGGAATTGCACTCCTCGCATTTTCGGTATTTTTACTTTTTGCTTTTGGAAGTTTCCTGTTTAATGCTGAAACTGATCAAAGTAAATTACAGCTTGACTGGTTAAATTTAATTAAAGACTCTTCAATAAAAGTAAATAACATCACAGGCAAAACAGGAGCCTGGTTTGCCGATTTATTCATTAACCGTTGGTTTGGCTTATCATCGTTTCTCTTTTTATATATAAGCACCATCTTGGGTTTCAAACTGCTTAACCTTAACGTCAAATCGTTACTTTCCAAAACAATAAAAACTCTGGTGCTGATTATTTGGCTGTCAGTAGCACTTGGATTCATTTTCAGCTCAAAATATCCTGTTTTTCATATTTATCCCGGCGGAAGTTATGGTTATCATATTTCAATTTGGATGGTTTCACTAACCGGAAAAGTTGGCACATCAATCATTTTATTTATCAGTCTGTTAATATTCTTGGTTATTGCAGTCGACAACTTCATAGGTATGCTTAAAAGCATTAATCTTAAATCGAAAAACCCTGAAGGCGTTTTATTTGATGAAGCAAAAAACATAAATGAAACTGACGACCTTAAAGCTCACGATGAAACTGAGGAAAAAAATAGATCACAAGAAAAAGAAGCTCATTCGCTTATTGATTTAAACCTTACCGAAACCTACAACGAAAACGATGATGATGTAGAGTTTGAAGTAAGTGAAAAGATCAACCCAACCTCAAACACCACAGCCGTAGCAGAAATTCAAACCAAAACAATTTCAGCACATGGTGAAGAAGATGATCTTGAAATGACAGTAGAGAAAAAAGAAGAGGCGATTGAGGAATATGTAACACCACTTGAGGATTACGACCCTACACTTGATCTTTCACGATATGAATACCCCGGAATTGATTTACTTGAAGATTATTCACACCTTAAACTTGAAGTAAGCGACGATGAACTGAAAGAGAATAAAAATCGTATTGTTGAAACACTCCGAAATTTCAAAATAGAAATCACAAAAATCAAAGCCACCATTGGCCCAACAGTTACCCTATACGAAATTGTACCTGCACAAGGTATACGAATATCAAAAATTAAAAACCTCGAAGACGACATTGCATTGAGTTTATCGGCACTTGGGATTAGAATTATTGCACCAATTCCCGGTCGCGGGACAATTGGTATTGAAGTACCAAACCGCAAACCACAAGTAGTTTCAATGCGTTCAATAATTGCTTCGAAAAAGTTTCAGAGTTCAACAGCTGAACTTCCCATTGCTATGGGGCGTACTATTTCGAATGAAATATTTGCTTTCGACTTAACCAAAATGCCACATATGCTGGTTGCCGGAGCTACCGGGCAGGGAAAATCGGTAGGATTAAATGCCATTATCACCTCAATTCTATTTAAAAAACACCCTTCGCAGGTAAAGTTTGTGTTTATCGATCCCAAAAAGGTAGAGCTGAATTTATACTCAATTATCGAAAAACACTTTCTTGCCAAACTACCCGATGCCGAAGAACCTATCATTACCGATGTGGAGAAAGTAAAGATTACCCTTAACTCGGTGGGAATTGAAATGGATAACCGTTACGATTTGCTCAAAATGGCTCATTCGCGCAATGTTAAGGAATACAATAAAAAATTCATTGAAAGAAACCTTAATCCCGAGAAGGGACACCGGTTTTTACCCTATATAGTAGTGGTAATTGACGAATTTGCTGACTTAATTATGACTGCCGGAAAAGAAGTAGAGTTGCCCATAGCGCGTATTGCACAACTTGCCCGGGCAGTAGGCATACACATGATAATTGCTACCCAACGACCATCAGCTAACATCATTACAGGGGTAATCAAAGCAAACTTTCCTTCGCGTATTGCCTTTAAAGTAGCCTCAATGATTGACTCACGCACCATACTTGACCAATCCGGTGCCAACCAGCTTATCGGAAAAGGCGATATGCTGTTTTCTTCAGGAAGCGAGCTAATACGACTTCAATGTGCCTTGGTCGATACTCCTGAAGTAGAACGCATATGCGAACACATTGCAAAACAACAGGCCTACCCTACAGCTTATATATTACCCGAATACGTGGGAGAAGAAGGCGACTACCCCGGAGCAGTAGATCTGAACAGCCGTGACGAATTTTTCGATGATGCAGCACGAATTGTGGTATTAAACCAACAGGGCTCAACATCGATGATACAGCGTAAGTTTTCAATTGGATATAATCGTGCTGGCCGAATAATGGATCAACTTGAGGCTGCAGGCATAGTAGGAGGCAGCGAAGGAAGTAAAGCCCGTAAGGTTATAATACAAGACGAATATACTTTGGAACAATTATTGAATTCACTTTAATAAAATATATAAAAATGAAGCATACATTATTACTTCTCACATTACTTATCAGTATTTCACTGGGTCTAATGGCCGATGAAAAAGCTAAAGCTATTCTGGATAAAGTATCAGAAAATACTAAAAGCAAAACCAGCATTACTGCTGACTTTGAATTTATTATGGAAAATATTGCAGCCGGTATCAAAGAGTCGAACAACGGCAACATCATTATCCAGAACGATAAGTACAAACTTAGTATAAGCGGAATTGAAATTATGAGCAATGGCGTTTCGATGTGGACATACATGCCAGATGCAGGCGAGGTTAGTATAAGCGATGCCAATAATTTTGAAGACGATATTAATCCCGCAACAATATTTACCATATATGAACATGGTTTTGACTACACCTTCCTTGGCGAAGCGCAAAGAGGAAATAAGCGGATTTTCAAAATTGATCTTGTTCCTACTGTAGAAAGAGAATTTAGCCGCGTGGTGCTTGACATAGATCAATCAAACTACCAATTAGTCGGAGCAGTAATGTATGGTATTGACGGAAATCGATATTTGATTGATATCCTAAATTACACAACAGATAAAAATTACGCCAATTCAACTTTTTCGTTCGATAGTTCGAAAAACCCTGATGTAACTGTGATTGATATGCGTTAATCAATAAGCGACTCAATACCAAGCCTATACGAATCGAGACCAAAACCCAAAATACCACCTTTACAAACAGATCCAATTACCGATTCATGTCTGAAATTTTCACGGGTAAGAATATTGGAAATATGTACTTCTACAACAGGTGATTTTATAGCAGCTATGGCATCTCTTATGGCAATTGAAGTATGCGTATAAGCACCTGCATTTATAATAATACCATGATATGTAAAGCCCACCTCATGTAATTTATCAATTATTTCACCTTCAATATTAGACTGAAAATAATCTATTGATATATGTAGATATCTGTCTCTTAGCCTTTCAAGATATGTTTCGAAATTGGAGTTACCATAAATACTCTCCTCTCTCTTACCCAGCAAATTAAGATTTGGGCCATTTATAATAATTATTTTAATTTTCATTCGTATATTTAACTTTTTAAAACTTAAATTTTTATAAAAACAAAAATAGTAAAAATTTTACGTTGAATTAGAACCAAAACAAAACAATATTGTTAAGTGTATAAACAATTAAATTAAATAATATGAAATGGGAAGAAAGCATCAAAGGATTTGGTGAGTATTTGCGTTTAGAAAAAGGCCTTTCTCAGAACTCTATTAATGCATATGTCAATGATATAACAAAGCTCTTAGAATTTCTGAAGAAGAACTACAAAGGCATAACTCCACAAAAAGTAAAACTGCTTCATTTAAAGGGTTTTATTGAATTTTTAAATGAAAAAGGCGTAAGTCCGAGAACTCAAGCCAGAACGATTTCGGGAATAAAATCATTTTTCAAATATTTGCTTATCGAAGACAAAGTGAAGAGCGATCCCACATCGTTACTCGAAGCACCTAAGGTTGGACGTAAGCTACCTGAAATTTTAACCCCCGATGAAATTGACCTGATGATTGACACCATCGACATCGAAAAACCCGAGGGGCAAAGAAATAGGGCAATTGTTGAAACACTATACAGTTGCGGGCTCAGGGTTTCTGAACTTGTTTCAGTTAAAATGAGCAATATGTTCTTCAAAAAAGGCTATGTCAAAATTGAAGGCAAGGCAGGCAAAGAAAGATTAGTTCCTATAAGCCCAAAAGCAATCTCTGAAATTGAGAAATATCTTAAAGGATATAGAAAACAATTAAAAGTTGGCAAAGGAGATGAGGATGTTCTGTTCCTTAACCGCCGTGGGCAAAGGTTGAGCAGGGTAATGATTTTTACCATTATCAAAAACCTTGCAGCGCAGGTAAACATTAAAAAGAAAATCAGCCCTCACACCTTCAGGCACTCATTTGCAACACATTTAATTGAGGGTGGAGCCGATTTGAGAGCTGTACAGGATATGCTCGGACACGAGTCGATTCTGACTACAGAAATCTATACTCATTTAGACAAAGACTACTTGAAAAGTACTATCAATCAATATCATCCACGTTCGTAACTACTATTAAAGCATAAAAAAAAGCTGCAAATTAAATTTGCAGCTTTTTTTATTATATAATTTGAAATATACTATTTCAAACTTGCTTTGAGTTTTTCATACTCTGCTTTGAGTTCTTTTGGGAATGCATCACCAAATTGAGCCTGATGCTCAGCAATTAGTTCGCATTCGTCTAACCAACGTTTGTTATCAACTTCAAGAAGTTCGTCCATCAATTCAGCTTGTCCTTCAAGGCCATCAATATTGATATCTTCTTTCTTAGGAATAAATCCAATTGGAGTTTCAACTGCATCTACTTTACCAATTACGCGGTCAAGTATCCATCCCA
Organism: Prolixibacteraceae bacterium; assembly: GCA_007116765.1. Classification (GTDB taxonomy): domain Bacteria; phylum Bacteroidota; class Bacteroidia; order Bacteroidales; family Prolixibacteraceae; genus Roseimarinus. The sequence goes on from SKHV01000088.1 coordinate 17,892, forward strand.
GTACGCGAATGTTGTCACCGAATCCTGGCCACAAGAATTTACCATCGTCGCTTTTACGGAACCAGTTCACGTTGAAAATCATAGGAAGTTTCTCAGGAGCTGGAGCATTAGCACCAATATTAATCCAGTGTTGGAAGTAATCGCCCATGTTGTATCCCATAAATGGCAACATTGCAAATGGGTCGCGGCGCACCCCTGCTTTCAAACCGATAGCAGCAGCAGTTACTTCAGAACCTACAATTGAACCCATAAACACACCGTGGTTCCAGTCTTTGGCTTGATATACCAATGGTACAGTATTTGGACGGCGACCACCAAATAAAAATGCTGAAATTGGCACTCCTTTAGGATCTTCCCATAAAGGATCGATTACCGGACACTGACTTGCAGGAGCAGTAAAACGAGCATTAGGGTGAGCTATTTGTACGTCGCTGCCAGTGGTATATTTTTCATTTTTCCATGTAATTGTTCCATCAGGACAATCCCATCCAATTGCTGGCCACCAAATGTCACCATCGGGAGTTAAACCGGTGTTGGTAAAAATGCTGTTTTCATTCAATGAAAGCATAGCATTCGGGTTTGTTTTCATTGAAGTATCAGGAGCAACACCAAAGAAACCTGCTTCAGGGTTAATCGCACGTAATACGCCTTCTTCGTCGAATTTCATCCACGCAATGTCGTCACCCACACATTCAACTTTGTATCCAGGAATACTTGGAACAAGCATAGCAAGGTTTGTTTTACCACATGCACTAGGGAACGCAGCTGCAATATATTTTTTCTCTCCAGCAGGGTTAGTAATACCCATAATAAGCATGTGCTCAGCTAGCCAGCCTTCGCGATTTGCCATTGTTGAAGCAATACGTAAAGCCAAACATTTTTTACCAAGTAATGCATTACCACCGTAACCCGATCCAAAAGACCAAATTTCGTTGGTTTCAGGGAAGTGAGAAATGTACTTATCGTCGATGTTTGAAGCACATGGCCATTTCACATCTTTTTGTCCGGGCTCAAGAGGAGCTCCAACTGTGTGAATACATGGAATAAAGTCTCCATCGCCTAATACATCCAGAACGGCTTTACCCATACGGGTCATAATACGCATATTCACCACAACATATGCTGAATCGGTTATCTCGACACCAATTTTAGCAATGTCTGAACCAAGAGGTCCCATGCTGAATGGAATAACGTACATGGTACGACCTTTCATACAACCTTTGTAACTTTCAAGCATTTCTGCCTTCATCTTATCAGGAGCCATCCAGTTGTTGGTTGGGCCGGCATCTTCTTCTTTTTCAGTACAAATGAATGTGCGGTTTTCAACACGTGCCACATCACTTGGATCACTTTGGAAATAGTAACTATTAGGACGTTTTTCTTCGTTCAACTTTACAGCTGAACCGGCCTCTACCATTTCGTTTAATAACCTTTGGTTCTCTTCTTCAGAACCATCTACCCAGTATACATTGTCGGGTTGGCAAATTTCTGCCCATTCCTTAACCCAATCCAAAAGCTTTTGGTTTTTTGTCATATCAATCCTTCTTTAAATAGTTAAAAAAATATTTGTTTATTTTTTTTTCTAGAAAAAATGTTTGATTCGAATTCTTCTTATAAACTGTCATTTAGCTACAAATATTCAACTCAAACCTCACAAATATAACAAGATAAAGACCAAAATTCAACTTTGGAACAGTCCAATCGGTTGTTATTTACAATTTGTTAATCTGAAAATTATTGTTCTATTTTCAACAAAAAAAAAGATCTTATCATTCAATGTTTTGCATTTGAATTATTATTTTAGCTTCATCATAAATAGGAATTTTAAACAAAAAATATACGCAAATGAAACGATGTACCTTCCTCTTGTTTTTTAGCTTAACCCTGCTCATTTCCTGCAACCAAAAAACAAGTAAAACCGACAACACTGTAATAGAAATTGCCGAGTTACTTGAAATTGCCGATAAAAACATTGGCAATGAATTTACCTTATTAGGCACGGTAAGTCATGTTTGCTCCCACTCGGGTCGAAGATGCTTCATTATTGACTCTACCGGAGATTTCTCGATACGTATTGAAGCGGCCGGCGAAATCAATAATTTTGGAAGGGAATTAATGGGAAATACCATAAAAGTAATAGGTTTGGTTCAAGAAACCCGCTTATCGGCAGCCGAAATTGACGAATGGGAAAAAGATATCGCCTCCGAAGAATCGTCGCATGCCGAAAGTGATGGTGAGCATTGCAGCGCCGAAATGGCCAATATTAATCGTATGCGCGAGTGGATGAAAGAACACGGCAGAGACTATTATTCTATATACTACTTCGAGGGACAATCTTATGAAGTGGTTGACTAAACAAAACATTAGAAAATGGCTAAGAATAATTCACCGCGATCTGGGTTATTTTGTGGTGGGAATTACATTGGTTTATGCTATTTCGGGAATTATTCTCAACCATAAGAAACCACAGCAAGACCCGGCATATAAAACAATTCGCTACGACGAAACCGTGACCAAAAACATGAGCATAACCGAGTTGCAGGGTTATTTTACCGCCGAACATTCACCCCATAAGTTAAACAGGGTGTTGCCAAACAATAAACGTTACCAGCTTTTTATTTCGGGGGGCATTGGTTCATACGAGCCTGAAACCGGCAATTTACAGTTTGAGTTGTACAAAAAGAAACCTTTTGTATTTTTCATCAACAAGCTACATTACAACCAGAAAAAACACTGGACTGCACCTGCCGACTTTTATGCAGGAGCACTCATTTTCTTAGCTATTTCGGGCTTATTCATGGTGCGAGGGAAGAACAGCCTGTTGCAACGTGGGAAATGGTATGTAATTGCAGGCTTCCTAGCGGTACTGATTTTTTTATGGATTTAGAGCTTCTTTATTAATAGAAGAAAACCACCACCACAGGACAAATATTATTAAATATATTACTCCTTGAAAAATAAAGTGATGATACAAATCGAGCAGATGATATTTATTAGCCGCAATTACAGCTAAAGCTGCCATTCGCAAAGAATTCAGAAGAAATATTAGCCCAATACCGGTTGGAATAAACCAAAGTTTAGTCCTAAGCCTTCCGGGATAAGCCATAATGAAAATCATAAAAATAAAAAACAGATTAATTCCCATACAATCGTACACAACCTCAATGGACTGACTTGCACCGGTAAGCCAAAGCTTATTCATGCTAGGGTCAACTGAAGTATCGTATCCTAAAATGCTTAATACAAAGTTGGCAATTATCAGATATGCACTCGCCCATGTATTTGTAAATTCCATGTACTGACCTTCGAGTATCATCCATTTTCTGAAAACCCTCCAAAGCAGAAATAAACTACCCCCAATAATCAAAAATCGGTTTAAATCGGTAGTACTGCGATATTTGTTAATTAGTTTTTTCAACATCTTAGTTGAGCACGAAACGGTATGTTATAGTACCTGTTTGCAGAGCCGGAGCATTTGGGTCGGCATTAAACCGGGTTGAAAGTGCTGCACGCCTTGCTGCATTAAGCAACTCGGAATTCAACGAGGTTGAGCCGCGTGCACCTGCAGTTGCGTTTGTAACTTGTCCGTTTTTATCAACCGTAATTTGTACTACTACCACACCTTCGTCCTGCACGTTGTACTCGGGACGTGCCAAGTTTTCAGATGACCGCCCTGTAAGATCGAAGGTAATTCCTTCGCCACTACCCGGCCCGTAACGCTCGGTGCCTGCAGTACCTGTTGGGCTACCCTGGTTTCCGCCTTCGTAGGTTGTCCCTTGCCCCGACGAACTATTGTCGGGTGATTGACCTGTAGTACCTGAAAATACATTGCGGGCACGTGAGTTTATTTCATCAATACGAGCTTGCTCTTCGGCACGCCTTAGACTGTCTTGCCTTCGAGCTTCGGCAATGCGTCGTTCTTCGGCAAGTCGTTGTTCTTCAATTCGTCTGATGCTGTCGGCACGTTGCTGTTCAATTTGAGCCAACCTTCTACGCTCGGCTTCAGCTTCAAGGCGCTGTTGTTCTTGTCTTTCACGTTCTTCTTGCTCACGTAAACGGCGCTCTTCATTTCTTCGCGCCTGCTCTTCTTCTTCTCTTTTCTTTGCCTCTTCGATAGCGGCTGACTCTTCAAAATCCTGTGTAAGTAATTCTTCTTGCTCCGACGATGCAGATGGAGTTTGTGCCGGTGCCGGTGGTTCAGGTACAGTTGGCTGGGGAGGCTGAGCCTGTGATTCCTGCGGTTGGGGCTGTGGCTGAGGAGTTGGGCGCGGTGCAGGATCAATCCTGCCCTGCCCTGTATTGCCGGTTCCAAAATCTATCAACACTCCTTTCTCCTCGGGTAAAGGTAAAGGAGTGAAAAATCCGGCTTGAAGCAAAATAAGCACTATCAATGCATGAAATGCAAGGGTAAGTATTATTCCTTCTTTATGTTCTTTAAAATAACTCACAAATTTATCTTTCAGGACTAGTAGCCAAAATCATTTTATATTCATTACGTCGGGCAATGTTCATTATTTTCACCACCTCGTCAATCGGCACCTGCTTATCGGCATGCAACGACAGGTAAACATCTTCGCCAACCCCCATAATTCGTTGTAAAAATGGTTCAATTTCATTAAACCGCACCTGAGTAACGTTACCGTCGTTATTAATGTGGTAAGTTAAATCATGGGTTATTGAAATTGTGGTTAATGGTTTTGCCTGCGTCTGATTGTTACTTTGTGGTAAAAGCAACTTCAGTGCATTGGGAGCAATTAGTGTTGATGTTACCATGAAAAAAATTAGTAGCAAAAACACAATATCAGTCATCGATGACATGCTGAACGATGCATTTATTCTATGTCTCTTTTTTAATCCCATGTTATTTATTATGATGCAGGTTCATTCAGAAGATCCATGAAATCGGTGGTGTGTGCTTCCATTTTAAATACAATATTTTCAACTCTAGACACAAGAATATTATAGGCAAAATAAGCCACAATTCCTACCATAAGCCCGGCAACAGTAGTAACCATTGCCTGATATATCCCTGAAGAAAGCAAGGTCACGTCAATGTTACTTCCGTGCTGAGCCATATCGTAAAACGCACGAATCATACCCATTACAGTTCCAAGGAAACCTATCATTGGTGCACCTCCGGCCACACTTGCCAATAGCGGCAACCCTTTCTCGAGCTTAGAAACTTCGAGGTTACCCACGTTTTCAATTGCGGCATGTACGTCGTTCAGAGGACGCCCTATTCGTAATATTCCCTTTTCAATCATTCGGGTAAAAGGCTTGTTGGCCGAACGGCATAAAGCTAAAGCCGAATCGATTTTACCTTCCTGGATATGCTGCTTTATCTGGTTCATAAGGTTCGTATCGAATTTTGATGCACGTTGAAGAGCAAACCAGCGGTCGCCAAATATAAAAATTGCAATTACCGATAATAGAAGGATTGGAACCATTATCCAACCACCTTTTAAGGCCAGGCTCCAAAAATCGAGCGATATTCCATCGGGTTCAACAGCCATAGCTGCTTCGGCTGCTTGAGTAACTTGTAGAAGAAAAAAAGCTAACATATTTTATCTGTTTTAAACTTTGTTATAAACGATAGACTTATTTTTTTAGTACTTAATATTTCTGAATAACTTTCACAAAATAAATAAACAATTCCGAATACGCTAAAGCATTTCAGATAATTCATCATCGGGTTCTTCACTAATTTTTCTATTACGTCTGTTTATTAAAGCTTTATATCGTTTTACTAAATCGGCAAAACGATTAAAATCTTCACGATATGAAAACCCAATTCCCTGAGTATAGGGCGCAGTATCGTAAATTAAATTATCGTTAGAACGGTTATAGGCCTTAAATTGAAATTTTCCGTTTTCAGTTAATTTTATATTGAAATCGAAATCGCCAATAATCTCACTGTTATTATTCGATGTTGGGTTGGCGTTATTGGCAAAATTTCCATTAATTGTTATTCTATCGTTTAGTATTTGTGTGCTAATAGCAAATTCAAGCTGATCATTAGTTATTTCGTTACCGGGTCTGTAATTCACTCCTAAATCAAACACATTACTCATCTTCGAAAGCCAGTTTGATAATTGATTCGAGATTAGTTCAGAAGCTGTTGTTCCAACCAGTTCTGCTCCTGTTTCTCCTGCTGCACGTCCTGCAAAGAATTCGGGAGTATAAAAGCGTCCAAGCATCAACAGCGAAATAATTTGTTTGTTTACATCCTCGGGGGTTGCGATAAGTTGGCTTACCTCATCTTTTATTCGTTCTTCGGCAGTTGGCAATTCAACTGCAAACGAAATATCGGGTTGATTCAAAGTTTCTTTCAGGTAAATGATACAATCGACCGGAATTCTTCGTGAAAGATCAACATTATCGTAGGCTCCCACAAACAAATCATGTAACGAAGGTTTTACTTTGTAAACCGCAGTAATATCAATCAACGCATCGTAAGGATCTCCTATCCACTCCATGGTGCTTCCTCTCTCAATCGAAAAACGTTTATTGACTACATTTTGAAGCGTGAATAAATAATCACCTTCTTCAATAATATAGTCTCCATAAAGGTCAATGTTGTAATTTCGGTCGACACGCACCTGAAGGTTTCCGTTGCCGGTTCCCCTTATAATATCGCCCATCTGGTTATTGAATATTATTTGTAATCTTGCTTCGGGTGTTACTTCCAGATCGAAATTTATATTTAGTCCTGATGTCGACACATTGTATTCCGTTAGAGTTTGCTCAAGCTGTCGGGTTCCTACGAACTCAACAAAATCGTAACGTTGAGCACTGCTGGCTGTTTCAAACGGGATATTCACCACTGTGCCCCTTTCGCTGCGAACATTGCCTGAAATCAGAATATCGAGGTCGGCTCCGGTAATTTCTACATCACCACTTAAAAAAGCGGCACCATAAAAGTACGGATTATCGTGTATCGTTGTATTCAGTGCATGAATTCTAGATGCTTCAATCGATAAATCATACTCCATATTCTTGAACGACTTGTGCGAGATTTGTCCGCGTAGTACTCCTCGATTTCCATATACGTCGAATATATTTATATTCTGAAAAACAATTGAATCGCCTTTAAAATGAACCGGATCATCAAAACTATAAATTGTATTCAGGTAAGAGATACCCATTTTACATTTGCCAACAGGAGTAAGCATTCCATCGTGTTTCAGGTGTTTAACATCTCCATTTAAATGAACACTACCCGATACCAGTCCCTCGTATGCATTGAATGTTGAAGGGATAAACACTTCAAGTATTGCAATTGGCGTTTCAATAAAGTCTAGTTGCAAATCAAGTTCACCGTAAATAGGATCGATTGTTCCAGTTGCACTTAACAGCAAATCGTTGTTATTCACAATTTCTAAGTTTGAAACTAAATTATCCTCTTCCGTATCCCAATAGCTTTCCAAAATCAGGTCGCCCATGCGATTTCGATTGAACGACAAATTGCTTATTTCCATCTCCATTTCGAGCATGAAATGCGAATAAGCATCCTGTAACGAAGCCTGTCCGTTTATATATCCTGTAAAATCGGATGTTGCCATAAGAGGTTCAAGCAGCAACAAGTCAATATTGTTCGCACCAATATTTAAAACTGCATCGGGATTTTCTGCAATAAGCCCATCTATATTGAGATACTGCTTATGGTTATGGCTGTAAAACGAAAAGTTGTCGAATTGAATCGATGAGGAATCAACTAATATTTGTGTTTTTGCTAAATGCCAAAGCGAGTCGGCAAAATAAAGATTTGCAGGTTCAATATCGATGACTACGTGCGGATAAGAGGTATTTGTTTTTTCAAAGCTTGTTGAAGTTTTAATAGTTCCGCTATAAGTTTGGTTTTGATAATTGTTCCAGAAAAGGTCAATATCGAGTTGGTCGTTCGCACCCGAAACATTCACAGTGAAATTGTACAAGCTGGATCGCCTTCCTATGTTTATTTTCCCGCTATTGGTTCTACAAAAGAATTGGTCTTCATGGGCATCAAGCCTCATCGTTATGTTTTCGAATTCTTTGTTGTCGAAGCTTAAAAAAGGTATTGCTGTTTCGAGAGCAGCCCTTTGTAAAGCCGCATTATAATTTCCCTCAATGAGAATATCCGGAGCAAGTTCCAGCTCGGGTCTGAATAATCGAGCAAGCGGATCAATGTCTTTCACTCTGAAACTGAAGCTAAAATCATCGGATGAATTTAGTTGTGGCTCAGAAGTGTAGTAAGACGACGGCAAATAGTGTTGATAAAAACTAATGAGCGATTGCCCCATTTCCTGAAAATTGTAATTTCCAATGATTTCTCCGTCAACTATATCACTTCTTACTGTAAATATATTCTGCACATGCCCCACAGTGTTTATCATTTCGATTTGAGAAATGGTAACACTGTCGTTTTCATTTTCGAAATAAAGCCGGTCAAATAAAACATTACCTTTTATGTTATTCACGCTGTTCCCGCTAAAATTAGCATCCACATCAAAACTTGCAACAGAATAATTATTTTCAATCAAATTTAGGTTGCCCAGATTGATATATCCTACACTTGCATTAAAGTTAAACTCAGGCAATTCAGATGAAAGGTCAAGTTTCCCATGAAAATTCATTTCAATATTAGGATCGGTAATATTGAGAGCTCCGGCAAAGCGGTCGTTAATCATTTCACCATCGATATCGATCATTCTGAATCGATAATCACGATAATCAAGTGAATCGATTCTACCATCGAGAACGAAATCGAAATTTGCATCATAATCAATAGTACCGAACAAATCTCCATTGAAAGTAATTTTATCAAGGTCGTCGTTACCGAAAATTTCGCCAATATTAAGATCAATCACAGCAGCCTGCCCACTCAAGAAAAGTGATTCTTCTTTGTGAGGCCTTATTGATACATCGGTACGCAAGGTACCCAGATTACTGTAGGCAGTCCCATAGGCCACAAAATCATCAAGGAATCCTGTAAAATTACCCCTATAACTGAATGCGCCCAAATTATCGAAAAATGAAGGTAGATTATCAATCGACGTTTTAATTCGAGGAGGTAAATCGAGGTTCCGAATTTCGTTCAAGTCAGCAAACGATTCGTTCAAATCGAAGAAAATGTACGACGATCTATAGTCAGGCAAGCCGTTAATATAAAAGTCGCCATTTAAACGGGTAAAGTCCCCCACATTAATGACAAAGTCGCGACCCCGTAAATCGTCAAGTGTTCCTCTCAGTTTTCCCGACAAGTTTGCTGAAAACTCAACTTTCCCAAAGTCGCTGTACCAGTATGCAATATCGCGGAAACCAAAATCGATGCTGGTTATATCCACTTCATAAAAAACATCTTCGTACATGCCGCTTTTCAGATAAGCGTTTAAATCGGCATGAATTGTATCAATAATCACTTCGGAATATTTCGAACTTGCAATAAATTCATCTATTATTAATGTACTGTCGCGGTATTGGAAATTTGCCGACAACTTTTTCATTTCGAATCCCGACAAGGAATGCATCGACAAATCAGACAATTTAAACGAGTAATTGCGTTCGGGGAGTATTTTAATGTCCGACAGCTCAACATTTAAATTATCGAAAACAACAAACTCGGCAAATTGCGGTGTATGTGTAGGGTTTTTGAAGGTGAAAAACCCGTTTGATAATGTAATAACATCTCCGTTTATTAACCAATCGTTTATTACAATTGCATTATCGGAGGCATACAAATCGAGTAAAAAATTAAAATTAAATTCTCCCAAATTGTATTTTTCAATTGACACTTCAGGTTTAATAAGCTCAACAGAAGCTAAGTTTATCTGTTTGCTCTTGAACGAAAGCAAATCAATATTGGCAACCAGCTGTTCAATGTAAAGTAAGGTATCCTTTTTCTGATCACTCATGTAAATTTCATCAAGCACCACATTCTTAAATGGCCTGATTCTCACACGCTTTATCGAAATATCGGTATTGGTTTTTTCGGACAAATTCTTGGTTACGGCAGCAATTATGGCAGTTTGAACAATTTTACTCTGAAAAACTGCAACCACTACCCCTCCCATCAAAATGAAAATGGTAAAAACAATTAATAATATTTTCAGCGTTTTTTTAATAATTTTGCCCTCCAGTTAATAGATTATACAAAATAATAGAATTTGCTTCAATAATTAAGAGTATAGTGACTGAAAAATAGCTTAAAAATCAAAAAAATGACAAAAAGCAATAATACTATAATAATAGGCATTGAAACAAGTTGCGACGATACCTCTGCAGCTGTAATTGAAAACGGTATTATACGCTCAAATATTATAGCCAGTCAAAAAGTTCATGAAGAATACGGGGGGGTTGTTCCCGAACTAGCATCTAGAGCACATCAAAAAAACATAGTTCCAGTTGTAGATCAGGCTATTAAAAAAGCCGGAATAAAGAAAGAACAAATTAATGCAATAGCTTATACCCGCGGCCCGGGCTTACTGGGCTCGCTGCTTGTAGGGGCTTCATTTACAAAAGGTTTATCGCTGGCGTTAAATATTCCCATGCTGGAAGTAAATCACCTGCAAGGTCATGTTTTGGCGCATTTCATCAAGAAGAACGAACACGATACAAGTCAGCCTGCATTTCCTCATTTATGCCTACTGATTTCGGGCGGAAACTCTCAAATAATAAAAGTTAAAAGCCATCTTGAAATGGAAGTGATTGGCCAAACCATTGACGATGCGGCCGGAGAAGCCTTTGATAAATGTGCCAAAGTAATGGGACTGCCCTACCCCGGAGGCCCATTAATTGACAAACTTGCACAAACAGGAAACCCCAATGCCATTAAATTTAACAAGCCCCGAATCTCTAATCTAAATTATAGCTTTAGCGGACTGAAAACTAGCTTTTTATACCATTTACGCGACATGCTAAAAATTGACTCTCAGTATATCGAGAAAAACAAGGAAGACCTCAGTGCTTCACTACAAAAAACAATTATCGACATACTTTTTGGGAAGCTTGTAAGGGCATCGAAAGAAACAGGAATAAAAGTAATAACTGTTGCCGGTGGAGTATCGGCAAATTCGGGACTGCGTGCCGAACTGAAAAAAGAAGCTGAAAAGAGGCAATGGAACTTGTTCATTCCAGAATTAAGTTACACAACCGATAACGCTGCGATGATAGCAATTACCGGTTTTTACAAGTTTTTGGAAAAGCAAACTTCAGGTCACAACTCAGTGCCTTTTGCCCGAATGATGATTGAATAAACCTTACAATAAATCTCTGAAATTCAACAGTTCGTTTTCAGTTTTCACTTCAGCAACCATGTTGTTTTCACAAATGAATGTACGAGCGGGAAACCTATCAATCAATAACTTATCATGAGTGGCCATTACAACGGTTTTTCCCTCGGAATGTATTTTCTTAAACAAATTGAGTATTTCAACCGAAGTATCAGGATCGAGGTTTCCGGTAGGTTCATCGGCCAGAATAATTTCAGGGTTATTAAGCATCGCACGTGCAATTACTATGCGCTGCTGTTCGCCTCCCGATAATTGATGAGGCATTTTATATTTCACACCCGGCATTCCAACTGCTTCAAGTGTTTCGTTTACACGGGCATCCATAGCAGCCTTATCGGTCCAGCCGGTGGCACTTAACACAAACACGAGGTTATTGTATACATTACGGTCGGTCAACAACTTGAAATCCTGAAAAACAACACCCAACCTTCTCCTCAACATGGGAATTTCTTTATTCTTAATGGATTCAATAGCATAACCTAACACACTAATGTTTCCTTTATAAAGAGGAATTTCGGCGTTCAGTGTTTTAATTAAACTCGACTTGCCGCTACCCACTCTGCCCACAATGTAAACAAATTCATTCTTCAATATTTCAAGATTCACATTGGTTAGCACAAGCTGCTCGCGCTGAAAAATATCGGCACCCTTTATTACTATCGACAATTCATTCTGCATAAGCTAAGTTTTATCCACAAAACTAAATTTTTTTTGTTACAACAATATACTATATGCAAGTAATAAACAGTTTTATGTTGAGAACTCATTGTAGAATAAATGTATCATTAAAATAGAAATAGTTATTTTTACGCTGATTTTTAAATCAAACAACCGAATAAATACATACTAATGAAAAAGAATAATTTAGTTTTAAGCATATTACTTTTATTTTTCTTCATCTGCACTCAAAATAGTGTATTGGCCACGCAAAACAATAATGCAATACCGCCAAGCACCTTCGAAAAGGCTATTGAGCTATACAATTCAGCAAATTACATAGCTGCCGAACGACTTTTTAACGACCTGCTTGAAGAAACATCCACTAACGATCCGGCACGATTCGATATCGATTATTATCGCCTGATGTGCTACGTGAAACAAAATAAAGCGGCTAGTGAATCTGAAATCTCGGCATACCTGAACAACCACCCTGAAAACCCGCGTGCAAACCAGCTTCAATATGAGTTAGCCAAATTACAATTTACCAACCGGCGTTATCCACTGGCCGTTCGCTCGTTCAACAACGTTAAGCCTGAGCAGCTAAACGAAAATGATCGCGATGACTTTCATTTTTTTAAAGCTTACAGCAATTTTGAGGCAGGCAATACAAATCAAGCTTCACAGGGATTTTTCGAAATTAAACAAGGCCGATCACGTTATGCTCCTTCTTCCTCTTACTACTGGGGATACATTAACTACCTCGAAGGCAATTACAATACAGCACTTGAAGAGTTTTCAAAACTCCAGAATAACCGCGAATTTCACAACTTTATTCAATACTACACCATACAAATTTATTATTTGCAAGAACGTTATGAAAACGTAACAGCCATGGGCGACGACCTGTTGGTTTCAGCCCCGGCTGATCAAAAAAACGAATTATATAAAATAATTGGAGACTCGTATTACCTTATGGGGAAGTACATTGCGGCCATCAAATACCTCGAATCATACCAAGGCATTAACGGACGAAAAACCGCTGAAGATTTCTTTAAGTTGGGTTATTGCTATTATCACATGAAAGATTACCCAAAAGCTATTGATGCATTCGAAAAAGCCACTGTTGGTAAAAACCAGCTTACTCAATTGGCCTACTACCACCTAGCCGATTGCTACCTTCAGAACGATGAAAAAAATAAAGCCCGCATAGCATTTGAACAGGCATCAAAATTTGATTTCGATTCACAAATTGAAGAAAATGCACTATTCAATTACGCCAAGCTTACTTACGAACTATCATATTCACCTTTTAACGAAACCATAAAAGCATTTGACCAGTATATTGCCAAATATCCCGATTCAGAACGCAACGATGCTGCTTTCGATTATTTAGTGAAAGTGTACATGACTACACGTAATTACCGCGATGCAATAAGCTCAATCGAAAATATCAAGAATCAATCGCCGGCAATAAGAGAAGCATTACAACGAGTGACTTACTACCGTGCACTTGAGCTTTTAAATGATGGATATTATACCGGAGCACTTGAGATGTTCAACAAGTCGCTGCAAAATTCAACTTACAACCGCACCATAAGGGCTCAGTCCTTATACTGGAGTGCTGAAACGAATTACCGCCTAGCTCAATACGAGCGTGCGATTGAACGCTACACCGAGTTTCAGTCGTCGCCCGGAGCATTTAGCCTGCCGGTATTCAGCAAAGCCTATTACAATGTCGGCTACTCCTACTTCAACCTTGAAAATTACCCCGAGGCTATTTCGTGGTTCAGAAAATATTTAAACCAAAGCAAAAAAGAAGACCGCATTGAAGCCGATGCAGCCAACCGTATTGGAGATGCATATTTCATTAACAGACAATACAGTGCTGCCATTGAGTTTTATTCAATTGCCAGAGATCTTAACACCTATGATGCCGATTACTCTATTTTTCAGATAGCACTTTGTCATGGACTTAACCGCGATTTTGATGAAAAAATCGAATCGTTGCAAACCCTTGTCAATCAATATCCACGCTCACCATTCATCGAAGATGCTATTTTTGAAACTGCACGTACATACGAACGTAACGGAAACATGCCATTGGCAATTTCGCACTACGAAAAGCTCATTCAAGAAATGCCTCAAAGCAGCCGAAATGCCAGGGCGTATTTACAGTTAGGTCTCATATATTTTAACCAATCAAACTTCACTGCCTCGCTCGCGAATTACAAAAAAGTAGTAGAACATTTTCCAAATTCAGAAGAGGCACAAGCTGCTTTAGTTGGCATCCAAAACAACTACGTAGACATGGGCAACGTTGACGAATACTTTGCTTATGTTGAAAATCTCGATTCGCACATAGCCGTTTCGGCCGACGAGCAAGAATCGGTCTATTATATGGCAGCCGAGAAAAACTACATGGAAAGAAACCCAACTGCAGGCGATATGATGAAAGAATACCTGAAGCGTTATCCTAACGGCTTGTACCGCAACAATGCGCTTTTCTACCTCGCCGAAACACACTACGACAAAGGCGAATACTCTACTTCGCTTACAATATATCAGGAGTTACTTGAAAGGCCCGATAATATATTTACAGAACAAGCACTTATTAAAGCCAGTGAATTATTATTTAACACCGAAAAATACGATGAATCGCTGAGAAAATTCCTGAAGCTCGAGAAAATTGCAGGAACTCGCTGGACTCAACTAAGAGCACGACTCGGAATTATGCGCTGTAATTATGCGTTAAGCAAACCTGCCGAAACGGTCAAAAGTGCTATAACACTACTCGAAACCGATAACATTACCGAGCTAATGATTCGTGAAGCGAACTACAAACTCGCTAAATCGTACTATTTACTTGAAGAGGAAACTCAAGCTTTGAAATATTTCAAGCTTCTGGCTCACGACGTAAGCTCTATTGAAGGAGCAGAATCGAAATATTTTATTGCACAGATATATTTTAATCAAGAGAAACTCGACGATTGCGAAAACGAAATAATGGATTTCATTAGTAAAAGTACTCCACATCAATACTGGCTTGCACGTTCATTCATTTTACTTTCTGATGTTTACAAAGCCAAAGAGGATTTATTTCAGGCTAAACATACACTCAACAGTATAATCAATAATTACACAAGTGAAAACGACGGAATTATTGAAACTGCAAACAGCAAAATTGCTCAAATAGAAGAACTCGAAAAACAAACAGTAATCACCAACGACAATAACGAATAGAATCAATTCACGATAACAAGCTTAAAATTTTATACTTATGAAACCGATTCTTAGCACAATAATAATAATAACTATATTTTTATTCTCACTCACATCGGCAATGGCGCAAGTCGACTCGTCGCTTGTAAAGGAAGTTGAAGTGGTTAAAGCATACATGCCCTCGGTGGCAAATGCCCAAAAAATCAGTGCAAACCCACTAATTTCCGACACAATAACGTACACTCCCGAGTTTGACTATCAAATTTATTCACGCGAAATACCGATTGATAAAAGCATTAATCATCTTCCGGTAGTAAAATTGGGTGCTTTGCCGCGATACAGCTCAAACATAGGACACTTAAGGGCTGGTTTTGGAAATGCCCTGACACCCTACGGTGAACTTTTTATAAACAACTCCCCTACCCGCAATACCGACTTTGGCATGCATCTGTACCATTTTTCATCGCAACCTACAGTGAAGATCAATAACGATTTTAAGGTAAAAACACCCTACAGTAAAAATATGGCACGCATTTTCTTCCGCAACAACCTCAGAAGGGCGGCTCTCGACTGGGACTTGTCGTATTTACGCGATCGTCAAAACTATTATGGTTTCCCCGAAACAGATTCACTCATATACGTGCATCAGGAACTTAATTCCGAAACCCTCAACATGAAACAGGTTTTCAGTACCGTTTCGGCAAAAACAAACATCCGAAATACCAATGCAAGAGCGAATCTCGACTACAACATCGGACTCAATTATAATTACCTTTGGAATGCGACAGGACAGTCGTCGCACCATGCCGGATACAATGGTTTATTTTCCCGAAAATACCGCAGCCACAACTTCAACCTGAATACCTATTTCGATTATTACAACGACTTAAATATTGAGCACAATTTTGACGAAACACTTACAAACCATCAGTTTTTCAATGTGAAAATGAGCCCCGACATTTTTTTAAAACGAAATAACATTGAACTGTTAGCCGGTTTCAATCTGGCAACTCTCATTGGTGCCGACAGCATTCTAATGTGGCACATTTCGCCAAAAATTGACTTTACTTATAATCCTCTCGACGGAGCCTTATCCTTATTTGCCGGTGCAAACGGAGGCTTTAATGCAAATAACTACATGCAGGCATATCAAAATAACCAATACATGAACTATATGCTCGACCTAAAACCTTCTGAAGAAATAATTAACATCTACGGTGGATTTAAAGGCACTATCAGCAATGCCATTGCATACAAGTTCAGTGTAGCATATTCAATCAATCAAAACGAAGCATACTTTTACCAGCAGCGAAACGAAAGTGCACGTGACACTATTGTTCAAAACATGTTTAGTGCCGACTACGACGATGTGAACCGTCTTACCCTTGGAGGTAAGCTCCGTTACAGCAAAAACAATGTGACGATTGATTTGAGAGGAAACTATTATGTTTACGAATCGAAGTATTTACGCACTTTGTCGCATATGCCTGATTTCGATGCTGAATTAAATGCATTAGTTGCCATTACTCCTAAAATAACAGCCAATTTAAATGCTACTGTAATTGGTCCCCGAGAAGCCATTTATAAACAAAACAGGTTTTTTACAACTCCGTTTGACGAACCAATCGAAGTACACCACTTAAATACCATAATCAACATCAGCCTGGGTGCCGATTATGCCTTAAGTAACAAACTGAATTTCTTCATTAATGCACAGAATATTCTAAATCAAAATTACGAATACTGGCACGGATACAACAGTCCGGGTTTGCTAATTATGCTTGGTGCTCGATACACATTCTAAACTGTGGAAAAAAGAAGGTTAAGTTGTTAAAATCTTTTACTTTAAAACCCACTTTTTCTTAGGTGCAAAAGGTTTAAATTAGTATATTTACACACTATTTTAAACAGAAATAATTTTGATTGTAAAACACTGAATATCAAAGCAAATATCTCATTCTGCGAAATAACTTTTTCAAACTTAATTTTTCATGTTTTCTAAGCATGGAAATTCTCAACTATTTCAAAAATAAAAGGGGAATAAGCAGAATGTTTGCGCTGTGATTTTACATCAGTAAAAAACAATAGAGTCAATGAGTGAACAAGAAAAAAACCAGGTGACTGAGCAAAACGGCTATTCGGCTAACAGTATTCAAGTACTGGAAGGCCTCGAGGCGGTACGTAAACGCCCTGCAATGTACATTGGAGATGTTAACGAAAAAGGGTTGCATCACCTCTTATATGAAGTGGTAGACAACTCCATTGACGAGGCGATGGTAGGCTACTGCAACAACATTGACGTAATCATAAACGAAGACAATTCGATTACAGTAACCGATGACGGACGTGGAATTCCTACCGAGATACACACAAAAGAAAACAGGTCGGCACTCGAAGTAGTAATGACCGTGCTGCATGCCGGAGGTAAATTCGACAAGGATAGTTACAAAGTATCTGGTGGGCTTCATGGCGTGGGTGTTTCATGCGTGAATGCGCTATCATCTTATCTTAAAGCAGAGATACACCGCGATGGAAAAGTGTTTGAACAAATTTACCACAAAGGGAAACCTGAAGAGCCAGTAAAAGTAATCGGAGATTCTGACAGAACAGGTACCATAATAACCTACAAACCCGATGATACTATTTTTCTTGTTACCGAATACAAGTATGAAATACTAGCTGCCAGATTACGAGAACTGGCCTTTCTGAATGCGGGATTAAAACTAAGCCTAATCGATAAGCGCGAAATAATCGAAGACAATGGCTTCCGATCTGAAACTTTCTTTTCCGAAGAAGGATTAAAAGAATTCGTAGAGTATGTTGACCAAACACGAGAGAAACTTATTGACGACACCATCCATATTTCAACCGAGAAAAATAATGTACCGGTTGAAATTGCACTACATTACAACACCTCGTTTACTGAAAATATTCACTCGTATGTAAACAACATCAATACAATTGAAGGGGGTACTCACCTAACCGGTTTCCGCAGGGGACTTACACGCACACTAAAAACCTATGCCGAAAAATCGGGAATGCTCGACAAACTCAAATTCGATATTAGCGGCGACGATTTTCGCGAAGGGCTTACCGCAGTTGTTTCAGTAAAAGTTGCCGAGCCACAATTCGAAGGGCAAACCAAAACTAAATTAGGAAACTCCGAGATTAGCGCATCGGTTGATCAGGCAGTAAGCGAAATGCTTGCCTATTATCTCGAAGAGCATCCTAAAGATGCTAAACAAATTGTGCAAAAAGTAGTACTGGCTGCTCAGGCTCGCCATGCGGCACGTAAAGCCCGAGAGCTTGTTCAACGCAAAAATGTAATGACCGGTGGCGGGCTACCGGGCAAACTGGCCGACTGTTCTGACAAAGACCCTGTAAATTGCGAAATATTCCTTGTTGAGGGTGACTCAGCAGGTGGAACTGCAAAACAAGGTCGCTACAGAAAATTTCAGGCTATTCTACCACTGAGAGGTAAAATTCTCAACGTAGAAAAAGCTATGCCGCACAAAGTATTTGACAGCGAAGAAGTTCGAAATATTTTCACTGCTTTAGGCGTTCATATTGGAACCGAAGAGGACACAAAAGCACTCAATATTAGCAAACTAAGGTACCACAAAATAATAATCATGACCGATGCCGATGTGGATGGAAGCCACATTGCAACACTTATCATGACACTGTTTTTTAGGTACATGCAAGAGCTTATTAAAGAAGGATACTTATACATTGCCACACCTCCGCTTTACCTTATTAAAAAAGGAAATCGAGAAGAATATGCATGGAACGAGCAACAAAGGCTTCGTATAATTGACGAAATTGCAGGCGGTAAAGAAAGTGCAGTACACGTTCAGCGTTACAAAGGTCTGGGTGAGATGAATGCAGAACAATTATGGACTACAACCATGCAACCCGATACACGAACACTAAGACAGGTTACCATTGAAAATGCAGCTGAGGCCGATCATGTTTTCTCAATGCTAATGGGAGATGAGGTTCCACCACGTCGTGAGTTTATCGAGAAAAATGCAACATATGCCAATATTGACGCATAAAGCATATTAACATTTTAATAATAAGTCATTGTGTTCAACAACTTGCGCAATGACTTATTCTTTATCATAAACCACTTTCAATTTTGCTTATATGAATGTTTGCGTTTTTTGCTCATCGAGCAATGCTGTTGACAAAATTTATTTTGATCAGTCCGAAGAACTTGGAGCATTAATTGCCCGGTCGGGTCACACATTGGTATACGGAGGTGCCAACGTGGGTTTAATGGAGCACATCGCACAGGCAAGCAAAAAAAACATGGGCAAAATAACAGGAATAATTCCTGAGAAGATACATGGCAAACTACTCGGTTCAACTCACCCCGACGAGCTTATTATTACCCCCACGATGGATGCACGAAAAAATAAAATGCGCGAATTATCGGATGCCTTCATTGCCTTACCGGGAGGCTTTGGAACACTCGAAGAAATACTCGAGGTAATAACCCTGAAACAACTCGATTATCACCGGAAAGCCATTGTATTCATCAACACCAACAAATTCTTCGATATGCTCTTTCTACAGTTCGAGAAATCATTCGAAGAGAAATTTGCCAAAGAAAATTATCGTACACTATATAAAATTGTAAACAATGCCACCGAAGCGATAGAATATATTCAGAATTACGAAGAATCCACACATCAGGACAAATGGTTCATCGTTCCCGAAAAGGAAGAGTAAAAAACCGACGGCTATTCAAAACCATTGAAGTTAATCTCGTCAAGATTAATATTTCCTTCAAAAACTAAACAAGCAGGTCCAGTAAGCCAAATATCCGTAAAACGGTCACCTTCACGCTTGAAGCTTACATCAAGTTTACCTCCTTTTGCGGTGATACGAAAATTTCCCTCGTGCTTTCCGGTTTTATAAGCCGCACTCAAGGCCGAGGCGGTAATACCTGTTCCGCAGGCAAGTGTTTCACTCTCAACTCCTCGTTCGTAGGTATAAACCGTAAGTTGATTGTCTTTTTGTTTTACGAAATTCACGTTTGTACCTTCGGGCTGAAAGCGGGCATCGAAGCGCAATTGGCGGCCTTCAATATCCACATCAACCATCTTCAAGTCGTTAACAAAACACACAAGATGTGGAACTCCGGTATTCAAAAAATAACCGTCGGCAAGTGAACTAACATTTTCCACATCCAACATTTGCAAACGCACATTGTCATTTGGTGATAAAAAGGCCTGATGAGGACCATCGGCAGCAATAAAGTTAGCTTCGCCAGATATTATTCCGAGCTTGTTTGCAAACGCAACAATACAGCGTCCTCCATTTCCACACATACTGGCTTCGTAACCATCAGAGTTGAAATACGACATGTGGAAATCAAACTCAGCTGATTTCTCCAGAGTGATTAATCCGTCGGCACCAATACCAAAACGCCTATGGCATAAAAACGCAATAAGTTTTGCATTGGTTTTGTCAAAAAAACCCTTTCGGTTATCAATAATAATAAAATCGTTACCGGCACCGTGATATTTATAAAAGTGACAATTCATAATCAATAAGATTTAGAAATATTTAGAAAACCAAATATACGTTAGCAAAAGTTAACACAAAAGGCTTTAGGCGGTTAAATAGTGTTAAACAAGAGCTGTCAAAACGACACATTGAAACAAGAGGAACCATTTTTGCGTTCACCTTTAAATGAAAATAAAAATACGAAGATAATAACTATAAAACAGTATTAACATGAAAAAAATTCAAAACATTATCGCATCAGTAATTTTTGCCGTAATAGGTGCATTGATTGCCCTTTTTGTGTATACCAACTATATCGAAAAACCAAAAATTGTAACAATTACCGAACCTGCTCGTGATACACAATATGTCTCGCTTCCATCGGCACCGCAGGGGCTTGACTTAACCATTGCGGCCGAAAATTCGGTTAAAGGGGTGGTTCATATCCAAACACAAGTACAACAACGTAGCTATTCAAGTGGCAATCCCCTGTTCGATTTCTTTTTCGGAGATCCCCACAGACAACAGGAACCACGTATGCAACAGGCATCAGGTTCGGGTGTAATTATATCTTCTGACGGATATATTGTAACCAACAACCATGTAATTGAAAGAGCAGACAATATTCGCATCACACTTAATAACCACGATGAATATGACGCACTATTAATAGGAAGAGATCCTTCAACCGACATTGCTTTGCTAAAAATTGAAGCTGATAATCTGCCCACAATCCCATGGGGCAACTCCGACAATTTAAAACTTGGAGAATGGGTATTGGCAGTTGGAAATCCTTTCAACCTTACCTCAACGGTTACTGCGGGTATTGTGAGTGCAAAAGCACGAAGCATAAGAATCATAAGCGACCAGCTCCCCATTGAGTCGTTCATTCAAACCGACGCTGCTGTGAATCCGGGCAATAGTGGTGGCGCATTGGTAAACACAAGAAGCGAACTAGTGGGAATCAATACTGCAATAGCCTCACGCACTGGCTCTTATTCAGGCTATTCGTTTGCAGTACCCACGAGCATAGTGCGCAAGGTTGTAGAAGATTTAAAAGAATTTGGCGAAGTGCAACGTGCCATACTAGGGGTAACTATACGTAACATGAATGCAGAACTTGCAGAAACGCTAAAAATGAAAAAAGTAGAAGGTGTTTATGTTGAAACCACCCCTGACGACGGTGCAGCACAGGAAGCCGGAATTAAACCGGGCGATGTAATACTTTCGATTAACAAGGTGAATGTTAACACAATAAGCGAATTGCAGGAGCAGATTAGCCGCTACCGTCCCGGCGATAAAGTAAATGTAATTGTAAAAAGAAGCAATAAAGAGAAACTTTTAACGGCTACATTACGTAACATAAAAGGGAATACTGAAATTGTTAAAAATAACCTAACTCTACTGGGAGCCGAGCTCGAAGCTGTTGACCAAAACTTGAAAGACAATCTGAACATCCAAAATGGATTAGTTGTTAATAAACTAGAAAAAGGAAAATTAAAAGATGCCGGTATTCGCGAAGGCTATATTATTACTCATGTAAACAAACGTGCAGTAAACAGTATACCTGATATTCAAGAAATCCTGAATGTATCGCGAGGTGGTATTCTAATTGAAGGAAAATATAAAAACGGAGAAGACGCATACTACGTTTTTAGTCTTGATTAAATTTATTTAAATCCATTCTTTTCTTTAATGTGGATTTAAGATTTGATTAAGAGTAATGAAAGATATATATTTGCGCGTTTTTAAGAGAAATAAATGAGACAGTTAAAGATCACAAAATCAATTACCAACAGAGAAAGTGCTTCGCTCGACAAGTACTTGCAAGAGATTGGTAAAGAAGAGCTTATTACCGTTGAGGAAGAAGTTGAGTTGGCTCAGCGGATTAAAAAGGGAGACCATGCCGCACTTGAAAAATTGACACGAGCCAACCTCCGTTTTGTGGTATCGGTTGCAAAACAATACCAAAACCAAGGCTTAAGCCTGCCCGACCTCATCAACGAAGGAAACCTGGGCTTAATAAAAGCAGCTGAGAAATTTGACGAAACACGTGGTTTCAAATTTATTTCGTATGCAGTATGGTGGATTCGTCAATCGATTTTGCAAGCTCTGGCTGAACAATCGCGCATTGTACGTTTGCCTTTGAACCAGGTAGGTTCGCTAAATAAAATCAACAAAGCATTTTCGAAATTTGAGCAAGAGCACGAACGCAAACCATCGCCCGAAGAATTGGCCGACAGTTTAGAATTACCCGCAGAAAAAGTTGCCGATACGCTCAAGGTATCGGGACGTCATATTTCTGTTGATGCTCCTTTTGTGGATGGTGAAGACAATAGCTTGCTTGATGTACTGCCTAATACCGATTCGCCCAATGCAGACCGCGCACTGATTAATGAGTCACTGGCTAAAGAAATTGACCGCGCCCTTACCACTCTAACCGAAAGAGAAAGTGATATTGTACGCTTGTTTTTTGGAATAGGATGTCAGGATATGACCCTTGAAGAAATTGGCGAGCGCTTTGGACTAACACGCGAAAGAGTAAGGCAAATTAAAGAAAAAGCAATAAGGAGATTGAGACATACCTCACGTAGTAAATTGCTCAAAACGTATTTGGGTTAAATAAATACTCTTTTATTAATCGAAAAAAGGATATTATACAAATGTAAAATATCCTTTTTTCGTTTTATATTGATTTATAACTGGCTATCGACTTGCTTCATTGTTAATTCACTAATAAAACACATTCAAAAAAAAAATTCTATTTTTCATATAACATGCTGATAACATATATATTATTCTTATATTTGAAGGCATTAATAAATTAGGGGAATTATTAATTTAAAATTATTAGAATGGGACGTAAGATTAAAGTCATTTTACAGCCAATAAAATTTCGGAAAAAAGACCATGTAGCAATACTGAGCCCTAACTTTTCCGAAATTGATGAGATTGTAAGAGATTTCGCGGGTGTAGAATGGAGCACCGGTTACCGGTTTTGGCACATGCCACTTAAACCCGGTACTATTGAACAAATAAGTGAATCATTGAAAGAAGTTGCTTCTATTGATATATCTGCATTTAATGATTTCGAGTTTACAGAAAAACCCGAACAAACACCAAAAAGAAGAAGATTTAGAACTGGCAAGCCCTCCGAAGAACAAAAAGAAAAACTAAAAGCCTTTGAAACAGAGTTTCTGAGAAGGGGATACAAAGCAGGAACTATTAAAGTTTACGTAAGCATGCTTAATGTGTTTTTTGGATGGTTAAACCATAAATCAGATACAGAAATTACCCGTGCAGACATCGACAATTTCATTGCTGCATATATTAAAGAAAACAAATTTACGCCAAACTATCGCAGGCTGCTAACCAATGCCCTGCGGCGTTACTTTGGTTATATTGGCAACGAAGAACTTGCAAAACCAACAATGCAACATTACAAGGGATAACTTTACTACTTACAATATACATGGGAATCAGAATACTGATTCCCATTTTTTTTCAATCACATGCCTGCATGGGGTCAATATGAATAGTAGCTTCAATATTGAACTCTTCCTTGATTTTATTCTCCACATGATCAGTTATGTCGTGTGCCTGTAATATTGTCAGTTCAGATGGTAAACAAACATGAAAGGTCATTTCGGTATGCAGCACATAATTGTGGACATGTACATGGTGAATTTTCAAATTTCGTCCTGAAACTTTGTTGGCAAAAAGTTTTATTCTAGATATTAGCTCGGGATTAGCCTGTTCACCTAAAATTATACTAATGCTATTTTTTATTATTCCCCAAGCCGTGTAAAGCAAAAATAATGCAACTACAATGCTTAATGCTGCATCAACCCACCAAATAAATCGACCAACAAAAATACCTACCAGTATTACAATTGAAGAAAGAGCATCGCTCCTATGATGCCAAGCATCGGCCTTTAAGGTTTCTGAACCTGTTTTTTGGCTTCCCCAGAAAGCAAACTGAGCTAACCCCTCCTTAAATAACACCGATAAAATGGTTACCACAATCGCAATCCATCCATACGAAGCAGATTTGCCTTCGATAAAACGTTCAATTCCTTCTTTGATAAAATTGAAGCCTATAAGCACTAAAAACACACCTATAAAAATGGTAGCAACCAATTCGAATCGTCCGTGCCCAAAAGGATGTTCATTGTCGGGTTCTTTATGAGAAAAACGTGCACTTATTAACACAAGAACTGAACTTATCGAATCGGACAAGGTGTGCCAGGCATCAGCAATTAATGCCAATGAGCCACTGGCTATTCCTGCCCAGTATTTCAACACAAAAAGAAGCATATTGATTATAATCGACAACCATCCCTCCTGCTGACTGATTCGTTTCCGGATATTAGATTTATTTTTTACCATGAAAATAATGATGTGTACTTTTTTGAATAAAAAGGATTTTATAAAAGTACAAAACAAAAACTTATTTTTGCAAAAAACAAAACATATACAAATTGGCAAAAAGAGAAACAAAAAAGAAGAGCAAAGGCTCGGCAGGTAATAACCGGAAAATTGGCAACAATTTTTTGCAGAAAAATGCACAAAAACCGGAAGTAATTGAAACTGCAAGCGGACTGCAATACCAGATAATTGAAAAGATAGAGGGTACTCACCCCGACGAATGGAGTGCACTTACCATTCATCAACGTGCCATGCTGCTTAATGGTTCGCTGCTTGAAGACACCTACAGGCAAAACAAACCCGATGAGCTAAATTTAAACGAAATGATAGAAGGGCTACAAGAAGGACTACAGTTGATGACCAAAGGCAGCCGCTTCAAGTTTTGGATTCCGGCAGAACTTGCATGGGGCAAAAAAGGCACTGGAAACAAAATTCCACCCAATGCCGTTTTGCATTTCGATATTCGTTTAATTGATTTTTCTTGATTGAAAACTAAAGCACACTAAAAATCGAATGTTTTAAGCCAGGATTTGAGCTCGTCTTTAATATCGTCTGTTTTTAATCCGTAAATTAAATTTGTTTTAATGAAATCAAGTTTGTTCCCTACATCGTAGCGTTTACCATCAAAGTGCAACCCATACATAGCATGCTCCGAAAGCATTGCTTTCATTGCATCGGTAAGTTGTATTTCATCGTTTTTGCCGGGTTTGGTTTTCTCCAAAAAATCGAATATATCAGGATTGAATACATAACGGCTGGCAATGGCCAAATCCGATGGGGCTTCTCTAACTGAAGGCTTCTCTATAAAACCTTTAGCCTTGTATACCCTACCTTCAACATGTTCACCATCAATAACTCCATAGCGTGAAATCATTTCGGGCAAAACCTTTTCAAGCCCAACAACAGATCCTTTGTATTTCTTATACACATCAATTAATTGTGCTGTAACAGGTTGCCCGTTGTTTCCTTCAATTAGCGTGTCGCCCAGCAAAACAGCAAAAGGCTCGTTACCCACAAAAGTACGTGCATGCATTACCGCATGGCCTAAACCCAGCATTTCTTTTTGCCATACAAAGTGAATGTTGGCCATGCTGGTAATATTCTGAATTTGTTTCAATAACTCATACTTCCCTTTTTCTTCAAGCGAGCGTTCAAGCTCCCAACTCCGATCGAAATATTCTTCGATGGCTCTTTTTCCTCTTCCAATAATCAGTAATATATCGGTAATACCCGAATTTACGGCTTCTTCAACAACATAGTGAATAACCGGTGTATCCACAATAGGTATCATCTCTTTAGGTTGCGATTTGGTAACCGGTAAGAATCTGGTACCAAAACCTGCTGCCGGTATTACTGCCTTGCGTATTTTCATTGTACTATATTTCAATTTCATTTATTATTTAAAACTATATCGGGCTTAATTACATCAATTTCATGTTTTTCAAAAACATTAACAAGTTCTTCAAACTGGCTTTCATTATCATAAGTACCAATTATTGCTCCGCCCGAACCGGTAAACTTAGCACTGGCACCAACGTTTCGTGCCAGTTTCACCATATGCTTGTTTTCTTCCGAAATTTCGATAAGCGATTCACGCAAATCGTAATTGCGATTAATTAAACAGTGCAATATATCTGCATTTCCGTGTTCAAGAGCCTGCACAAACTGCTGAGCTAAACCTGCCCACTCCGTCATAGCTTCAAGTACTTTTTTTTCGCCTATATTGAATCGCGCCCTTAAGTTATTATGAATTACTTCGGAACCCTGCGACTGATCGTTCCGGTAAGCTATATACACAGGGGGCAATTTTGAAAAATTGAGCGGAACATAATGTCCAAAGCCGCATTCGTCCATCATCTTTTTGTCAAAATCCATAAAAACTGGTCGCTCGTATACTTGCGCTACACGATCTTGTAAACCGGCAGATAGTCCCAACTGATCGGTCTCTACCGATAAAATCAAATTAGCCAGGACAGGTTTCGGGATATCAACCTCGTAAAACTGCATTAGTGCTTTCATTACAGCCGTTATAATTGCACTTGAGCCGGCCAACCCTAAACGCAAGGGAATATTTGAGCTATAATTTACTGTAAAATTTTTGCTTGCCGTTTTGATATTTTCTTTCTGACAGTAATTATAAAACGTTTTAATTGTGGCTTTAATAAGGCGCACTCCTCCGTAATAACCGTTCAATCTGACACCTTCCACCAAATCTTTCATTGAGTTATAAACCGGCAAATCGAGTTTTTCGGGTTTAATTTCAAGTTTTGGAGTATGATACAACTGCACATGTGCTGAAAAATTGCGAAATACAAATGCAATGGTTTTTCCAAAATATCCGTCAGAAGGGTTGCCAATTAAAGCAGCTCTGGGGTACGATTTTGTTTCTATTATCATAATTTGAAATTGATAAGCAAAACTAAAAAAAATACAGAGTAAAGTATAAGTTTAAAGAAATAAAATCAATGCGGGTATTTCTGTGGTTTCAGTTCACCGCTCAAAATAAAGCGGGCATTCATAGCCATGGCTCCCATTTCATCTTCGCCGGGATAAACTGCTATCGGAGCAATGAACGATGTCCGGGCTTTAAGCATATCCACAATTGAATTATTGTATGCCACCCCTCCGGTTAGAATAATTGCATGCACATTGCCTTTGAGTACGGTAGCCATTTCACCTATTGCTTTAGCAACCTGATACACAAAAGCATCGACATAGAATTTCGATTTTTTTTCTCCCTTTTCTGCATCATTAACAATATCGGCCATATTGTTGGTAAATAAATAGGCGACCATCCCCCCCTCGCCCACTACCATTTGCCTAATCTCGTCAATGGTGAAGTTACCACTAAAACAAGCATCAATGATTTGCCCTACCGGCAGGGTTCCGCTCCTTTCGGGGCTAAAGGGTCCCTCACCGTCGAGTGCATTATTCACATCGATAACACGCCCGCCTTGGTGAGCTCCAACAGAAACACCTCCCCCCATGTGAACCACTATTAAATTAAGTTGATCGTAAGGCTTATTAAGGGAT
The DNA here is from genome assembly GCA_007116765.1 of Prolixibacteraceae bacterium. Taxonomy (GTDB): domain Bacteria; phylum Bacteroidota; class Bacteroidia; order Bacteroidales; family Prolixibacteraceae; genus Roseimarinus. Next base: position 46,016 of record SKHV01000088.1, read on the forward strand.
TTGGCATGTAAGCGTGCAATTGCTTTTTGATTAAGCGCATGAAAAATTGAACGCCGTTCGAAACGCGGATGACCCGAAACTCTGGCCAATTCGTCCATTTCATCGGTTACAACTGGGTCGGCAATATAGGCTTTCGCTCCTTTAATTTCGTGTGCAATAGCCTGTGCCAGTATTGGCCCCAGATTTGAGGCGTGTTGCCCAAGTATTCCTTTACGTACGTGGGTTATCATACGGTTATCGACCTCGTAAACGCCTGATTTAAGAGGATAAGTTAAACCACCACGCCCCATTACTATTTTTATTTCCGATAAATCTACATTTTCTAACTCAAGAGTACCTATAATAACATCTTTCCTGAATTCGTACTGCGAAATGATATCGGGGTAATGTACCAAATCGTCGATGAAATGACGAATGGTTTTTGAAACCATGCACTTTTCACCTTCAAAAACAGCAACCTTTGTTGAGGTTGAGCCCGGATTAATCACAAGTATCATGTTCCCTAAATGCTTCATATTAAGCTGTTATTGCAGCAAATGCTATTGAATTAAGTTTTGTTTGCATGGTGTCGCCCCTCGATGAAAGCACTACAGGAACCTCTGTGCCCATCACAATGGCTGCAGCTTCGGCTTTGCACCAGCGTGTATTCAACTTATAAAACACGTTACCAGTTTCAATGTTCGGAAATAATAAACAATCAGCCTCGCCTGCAACAGGCGAAGTATAATTTTTAATGGCAGCAGCTTCTTTATCCACCGCCAAATCGAAAGCCATAGGACCTTCACAAACCGATGAAGGAAAATCGCCATTCACCCACATTTCTTTAAGAAGTGCCGCATCGGTACAAGCGGTCATTTTCTCAATCACTTTTTCTGAAGCGGCTATGAATGCAACCTTAGGCCTCTCAATTCCAAACGATTGCGCTACCTTAATCAGATAGCTAAGCATAATGGCTTTTTGTTCGAGTGTAGGCAAAGGTATAATTGCGACATCGCTCACAAACAATGGTTTGTGGTATTGCGGGTTAACAATCATTGAAACATGTGAGAGCAAAGCGCCTTTAGGCAATAGGCCATTATGTTTATCCAAAATGGCACGCATAAAAGTATCGGTGTTAACCAAGCCTTTCATTATCAAATCGGCCTTACCCGAGTGTACAAGCTCAACGGCTTTGAGCACCGCCAGCTCAGCATTATCGGCATGATACACCGCATAATCGCCCGGCAATAGCCCGTGTGTTGAGCATCCATCAGCGATTTTAGTTTCATCGCCTGTGATACAAACGCTGACTAAGCCCAAATTCACGGCTTTACTAACAGCCTCAAGAGAACTGTTGTCGACACCATTTGCCAGAACCAGCCGCCTTACAGCATTGTTTTTTACCAATTCGAAAAGTTTCGTATGTGCTGACATGTTATCATGATTTTTTTCTTTAGTAAAGTAGACTATTATTGATGAAAAATCAACTAACAAACATCATTAATCAATAAAAAAGTAAAATTTGATGCAGTCTATTGCACCTTTTCTAAACACAGCAAAAAATCCTACCTTTAAAAGCGTCAAAAAGTTTAATATTTAAAGCCTAAATATGCTTCCATTTATTGATATCCATTCGCACATCAAAGCCGAAAACGAAGAAGGCATAATCAGAATAAACAATCTTTTACTGCACAAAAAGCTTCCTGTGGGCAAAGCTTTTTATTCGGCTGGTTGGCATCCGTGGTTTATCAACGGATACACGATTAATGAAATACACAATTCGCTTTTAGCTATTGGTAATAATAAAAATGTGCTGGCTATTGGTGAATGTGGTCTCGACAGAGTGAAATCAACACCCTTAGAAATTCAGAAGAAAGTATTTACCTTGCACATTGAACTTGCCCTCAAAAATGATAAACCACTCATAGTGCACTGCGTGAAATGCTATTCCGATTTACTCGAAACACTTAAAACCAAACAAATGCCCATCACCATAATTCATCGATACTCGGGCAATATACACCAACTAGAGCAAATGCTGAAGTACGATAATGTTTTCTTTTCACTGGGAGCTGATCTTTTTAAGGATAACAATAAACTGCAAAAAATTTTAAAGGCAATTCCACGCCAAAAAATATTTCTTGAGACCGATGATTCGCATATTTCAATTGAAAAAATATACCTTCGCGCTTCAATTATTTTAAATACTCACACAGAAGTACTGAAACAAGATATTTTTAGGAATTTCAAAAATATATTTGGAAATGAATTGGTTGAACCGCACTGAACTTCTTCTGGGCACTAACAAACTTAACAAGCTAAAAAATAGTCATGTATTAGTAGTTGGACTTGGCGGAGTGGGAGCATATGCTGCCGAAATGCTTTGCAGGGCGGGAATTGGCAAACTCACAATTGTTGACGGCGATGAGGTTGAACTGACCAACTTAAACAGACAGCTACCCGGAACAACAAGTAATATTGGTAAACAAAAAGCCGAAGTTTTGTTCGAAAGGTTTAAAGACATTAACCCTGAAATTGAACTTGAGGTGATTTGCGAATACATCCATGACAAAAGGATATTAGAAGTATTACACACCGATTTTGATTATGTTGTTGATGCAATTGACACTTTAGCCCCAAAAGTTTACCTCATATATCACTCCATACAAAGAGGACTGCCCATAGTTAGCTCACTGGGTGCCGGAGGAAAAATGAACCCTGAACTCATAAAAACAGTTGACATCTCAAAATCGTACAACTGCAAATTAGGCAGAATGATGCGAAAGCGGCTTGGCAAGTTTGGGATTAAGAAAGGCTTCAAGGTTGTGTTTTCGCCTGAAGATGTAGCGGGGTCGGCAGTGAGGCTGGAAGAAGGAATAAATAAAAAGTCGGTAGTCGGAACCATTTCATATATGCCACCACTTTTCGGCTGCCATGTTGCGGCAGTAGTAATTAATGCACTAACAAGCTAGTCAATACTTACAATACGCATTTCAGAACGTCGGTTTAACTTTCGTCCTTCTTCGCTTTTATTATCGGCCACCGGCTGAGTAGATCCATACCCTATAAAGTTTATTCTTCTCTGGGGAATATATTCTAGCAAAAAATTGGATATGGCCTTAGCTCTGTTTTCTGAAAGTATGAGGTTGTATTGCTCATCTCCCACATTGTCGGTATGTCCCAATATTTCAATTCTCAACTTAGAATTTAATTTCAAAAAATCAACTATTTGCATCAGCTCAGCTTCCGATTCAGTGGTTAACTGGTATGAATCGTGTTCAAACAAAACATTCTTCAAAACTACATTCTCGTTTTCTCGTACGGGTGTTAAATATATATCGAGAACCTGTGCATTATGAAAATCCGCTCCTGCACGGTATTCAAACCTTTGCGAGTAAAACAAAAATCCGGGACTTGAAATATTGAAGGCATATGATTTATCTTTCTGCAAAATAGCAATATAACCCGATTCTGAATCAGCATTCAAGGTGCGGTATACATTCTCGTTCAAATTGGCCAGTTCAATTTTGGCATCAATTTTTTCGAGAGTTAGCTTATTGAATACGTGTCCTTTTACGTAACCTGTTTCGCGTGGTTTAAATTCTGAAGGCAGCTGCAACACATACAGGCTTTTGCTTTTGCTACTGTCACTTATACGGTCAGAAGCCATAAGGGTAATGTGAGCGGTTGGAGAAACAACCAGTCCATCTTCATTATGAATACTATTAATTGGGTAACCTAAATTCACAGCTCTTCCCCACTCTTCCCCATCAAACTTCGACATAAACAAATCACTCCCTCCTAAACCCAAATGCCCTTCCGATGCAAAATAAAGTGTTTGTTCATCGGCATGAATAAAGGGTGAAAAATCGTCGTAGCGGGTATTGATATTACCACCAACATTAAACGGCTCACCAAATTCAAGTTTACCGTCGGGTTTTTGCTTAAGTGAAGCTTCCCAAATATCCTTACCGCCAAAACCTCCATTCCTGTTCGATGACCAGAAAATTCTATCGCCATGAGGCGAAACAGCAGCTTGTGCTTCCCATCCACCGGTGTTAATATTGGCTGCATTTATGGGTTGGCTCCATTGGCCGTTCATTTTATACATGTAATATATGTCACAACTTCCCTTGCCTCCCGGGCGGCCACATGCAGTAAAAAAAATCAATCGACCATCGGCAGTAATCGAAATTGTACCTTCATTCACCTCAGCGTTATTTCCCAACGACAATTTCTCGGCCTTGCGCCAACCTTCGCAAGTTAAAGTAGAATAAAAAAGCCGCTCAAAAGGGAAAGGGCCTTCGTCTGTAATAAGTCGTGTAAAGTATAGCGTAGAATCGTCGGCCGAAATAAATGGCCAATATTCGTTAGCACGAGTATTGATACCCGAGTCGAGCCGGCTAATGTGTATATCGTGTTTGTTTTCGAGTATGCTCAACGCCTTATAACACTGAGTAATGCTTCCGGTTATCCATGCAGAATCCCTCACTGAGCTATTCATTTGGAGATTCAAAAGCATTTGCAAACCCTTTTCGAAGCTTCCCGTTTCAATATATTTTGAAACCAGCAAACGGTATGCAAGTGGATTGTATTCATTAGAAAGAGCAACTATATTTTCCAGCGCCCATATTTCTTCTTTATTGTTTTGCTGCCGGTTAAAAATATCGGCCAGCAACATAAAAGCATCAAGGTGAGTGGAGTCTGCCTGAATTGATTTTAGTGCATTTTCTTTGGCTTCTTGTTCGTTTCCTTGCATGTAAAACTCTTTTGCCTGTTCGAAAAAACGGAGGGAACGTCGAGTTTGCGCAATCACATTTACACTTCCAAAGAGTAAAAATGAAAACAGACAAATACTAATTATATTTTTTGATCTGCTCATGCAATCAAAACGAAAAATCGCTTTTCTTATTTTACAATTAAGCGGGCATATCCACCTCGTGGTATTTCGATAACAGCCACATCACGACGAAAACGTAAAGCACCTCTGTCAGAATATACTCCTTTGTGATCGTAAGTAATATAATCCACTCTACCGGTAGGTGTACCCTTAAAAGAAATATACGGATAATCGGATGAATTAATAATATCAGCCATTTCAAAATCGAAAAAACCTAAATCAAAAGGTTCTATCCGATTGTATACAGTTAAAATTTGTTTCATTTCGTTACCGGCAATAATAGCAGGATAACGTTCGGAAGGACTATAGGCTTTAAAGTCGCTTTCAACCAAAAAACTCACATTCGACTTCCAGTATGAAATCCAAAACTTCAGCGTTTCATAAGTCTCCTGTGGCAGCGTATACGAGAAATAAGAAACATAAGGATTACTGTACATTACAGAATGGAACTTTTTAGCTACATCAATAGCCGGATCGCGCGGGTGAATTCCCATTACTTCCATAAAGGGAGAAAACTCTCCGTATAAAAGGCGGTTATTCACCATTTTTTCGCGAACATCGTTAAGCACCGAGGTTCCCAAAAAGCCGTTAACTGTTCGGGTATTTGAAGTGTGCAAAGGTCCAACAGGCCTGTAGCTTTGGTTAACTGAAAGGTCGGGCTTACGATCTAGCAGTTCGCCACCCATATAAATTCTTAATGAATCAAGAGCCTTACGCACCGAAACAAAGTCGCGCCCGGTATCGTCGGTAACAATCAAATGCTCATTTGGATAATATCCATTCAAAAAATCAAACCATATTCCATCCACATCCCACTCTTCTACAATACTGGAATACATTTCGGTAAGGTATTCTCTTACCTCGGGATATCGTATGTCGAGCACCGGCTGGCTAGAGGTCCTGTATTGAAGGTATTTTCCATCGAAACGTTGAAAAACGTAATTATGAGCACCGATAAATGGATGCGTATACCAAAGTGAAACTTTCATATTCGCTTCTTTAGAGCGTTGTATAAAGTCTTTCACTATTGTAATTTCAGATGGATCCCAGGTTCCGTCTTTATCTACCTCGAAACGCACAACGTTTTGCCATCCATCGTCGAACAATATTGAGCGAAAACCCATGTTCGAGATAGAATCGAAATAGTGAGTTACATTTTCAAGCGGAATATTACGATCCATTGGATACCACACTGAATAAACCGGCAATAACGACGCATCTACTCTTGTAATTGCCCTGCTTTCTTCTTTATCGAGCCTCCACTGCGACAAATCCCTTATACATGAAGAATAATTACTTTCCGAAAAATCGATTATAATTTGTGCATTGTATTCTAATATTTCGGCATCGGGGGCGGCATCGTTGAAGAAATTGAATACAAAAACGGTTGAGTCGGCCACTCTCCTTATATCGATTTGAGAAAACCTGCTTTCGAACTGATCGTGCATGGTAAATGTGGCACGGTTCTGGCTTTTATGATCGAGTACCGACACAATACTATAATCGGACTGCAAACGGGCATAATTTGCCTGTGTTATTTCCGATAAAGTTGACCATGTACGTGAATTCCACAGCGTATGAATTAATTTTTGGGGATAATTGTAATGCAATTCAAATTTGGGTAACGACGAAGGAAAATCGGTATAAAGAGTTAAATTTATCAAATATCGTCCTTCTCCTAAAGTATCAACCCTTATTTCCTGATTGAAAGGTTGAATGTCGCCATGTAAAGACATCGCATTCATGTCGAAATCCACATTATCGTATTCTACCCTAGAGGTTTCGGGTATAATATCGTTAAAACCTTTAGGTGAACAGGAATAAATCCCTATTGCTAATAAAACTATATAAAGCGCCCTTTTCATCATTATTCTATCTATACAATACAACAGTACAAAAATAACTGAATCGGTTAAAATTCAATCATTTATTATAATTTCCAACCCAACATTAACGCAAATCGCTAATCCTCTATAATGCAATACATTACACGAGTAACATTATTTTCTTCATAAATAAAACTTTACCACACAGCTTAATTTCACTAAATTAAGATATTTTGATAATCTCAGTTACAAAATATAAAAAAAAATTAAAAAATTGTTGATATAACAAGCTTTTATATTTTTGTGCCAGCATGTCGAAGATAAATAGACTATACAACAATCATAAAAACGGGATAATAATCACACTGATTTTTCACATCCTGATTTTTGTTGTGCTGAATATTAGCCAGTTCAATGTAAAACAATCACATGTTGAAGCTGAAATACTTATCGCCTTTGATGATTTTGAATTTGAACAAGCCGAAGACCAAATTGAGGAAACACAGCAAAATAAACAAGAAGCGCAGGTAAGTACACCGCACACCACAAATATTGCTTCAAATTTAGCGGCTAACGAGACCAACGATTTTTTCGACGAGGACTATTTACGCGAACTTGAACAGGCTCAGAATTTAGTGCGCGATGTAAGCACCCAATTATCGCGCGAAATTCCAACTTTCAACGATATCCAAATACCCGAGGAAACTACCGAAGGTATGGATCCCGACTCAATTATGAATAAATTGTACAGCGGAAACAGCAACGTGGAATATTTTCTTGAAAACAGATACCATGTGAGACTGCCAATTCCGGTGTACCTGTCGCAACATGGAGGCAGAGTTAGGGTAAATATACTTGTTGATCGCAACGGACAGGTTACAAAAGCTGAACCTGTAATTGAAACCAATACACCTGAGCAACTATTATCGTACGCTAAAACCGCCGCTTTGCGCACACGCTTTAATCCCTCAAATACAGCCGAAACACGCCAGCAAGGCTATATTATTTATACGTTTATTGCACAATAGTACACACCTAATTTTGTTAATTCAATGTAAAATAAAATACAGATTAACAAGTATTAACAAAAAATACTTTACAAATTTGTTTAACTGCCATATCTTTGTCTTAGGTTTATTTTTCATAGTTTTAGGTTTAGTTAGTTTAGTTAGCAATGAGAAAAGGATAGATTCTGTGTCTATCCTTTCTTTTTTTTCGATAAAACTTAAACCACCTACTTTCTCAAATAAAATAGCATAAAATCTTCGCTCTTTTCTATATATGTGACACATTATATTATTTTCGCAAATAATTAATGGATACACACTAGCACTTAATATCGATGAATCAGAAATTTTTAATTGGACGAAAAGACATTGCTGATTTTCCTGAGTTACAATTAAATAATATTGCCGTAAAAATTGATACAGGAGCCTATACCTCATCGATACACTGCCACCATATTGAAGAAAAAGAAATAAACGGACAAAAAGCAATTTGTTTCGAATTGCTCGATCCACAGCACGAGGCCTACAACAACAAACAAATTACCTTAACACAATACAAACAAAAAAAAATTAAGAGCTCAACAGGGAATTCTGAAAAACGTTTCATAATTTACACGAGCATAGTCCTTTTTAATAAGGAATATCCAGTTGAATTATCATTAAGTGAAAGAAGTGAAATGAAATATCCCGTTTTACTTGGGCGCAAACTACTAAAAAACAATTTCATAGTTGACCCCTCGAAGGTAAATATTTCGTTTAGGCATAGTAATGAATTGGAGAAATAACAACACATTAAAAAAATAAGATAGTGAGAATTGTAATTTTATCAAGAAATCCCAAACTATACTCAACCCGAAGACTTGTAGAAGCCGGAGAAGCCAGAGGTCATGAAATGCTCGTTGTCGATCATTCGAAATGCGATATAATAATTGAAAGAAAGAAACCTCAGGTATTTTACAACGGCGAAAGCATTACCCATGTCGATGCAGTAATTCCACGTATTGGTGCATCGGTAACATTTTACGGTTCATCGGTGGTTCGTCAATTCGAAATGATGAAAGTATTCACGGCCAACGAATCGCAGGCTCTTATACGTTCGCGCGACAAATTGCGCAGTTTGCAAATTTTATCGCGCGCAGGTTTAGGACTTCCCAAAACCGCATTTACCAATTACTCGAAAGATGTTGACAGTGTGATTGAACACGTGGGTGGTGCCCCATGCATTATAAAACTATTAGAAGGCACACAGGGTGTAGGTGTTGTATTAACAGAAACTCACAGTGCGGCAACTTCGGTACTCGAAGCTTTTCATGGTATGCAGGCTCGTGTAATTGTTCAAGAGTTTATAAAAGAAGCAAACGGAGCAGACATAAGGGCTTTTGTGGTCGACGGAGTAGTAGTGGGTGCAATGAAACGCCAGGGAAAAAAAGGAGAGTTTCGGTCGAATCTTCATCGTGGCGGCACAGCATCGTTTATTGAACTTAGCGAGGAAGAAGAGAACACCGCGCTAAAAGCAGTACGCGTTTTAGGGCTGGGCATTGCCGGTGTGGATATGTTACAATCGCAAAGTGGCCCCAAAATCATGGAGGTAAATTCGTCTCCGGGCCTCGAAGGCATTGAAAAAGCTACCGGAAACGACATCGCAAAAAGTATAATCCGATACATTGAACGACATGTAGATTAAATATGCTTATACTGGACAAAGAAATAAAACCCGGAAGCAGCGTGCAATTAAACATGGCAATTGCACGCCTGCATACACGTACTAAAATTGAAGTGCCGGTAATTATTGAACGTGCCGAAAAGCCAGGCCCCTGCTTGCTTTTAATCGGGGGCATTCATGGTAATGAAATAAACGGGGTAGAAATTGTACGAACAATAGTTGCCCAAGGAATAAATAAACCCGATTGTGGAACCACTATTTGCATACCTGTACTAAACGTGTTTGGATTTCTAAACCAGCAACGCGAATTCCCCGATGGGCGCGACCTAAACCGTGTTTTTCCCGGTTCAGCCACAGGCTCATTGGCCAGCAGGTTTGCATACATTATGATGAAGGAAATAATTCCTCATGTTGACTACTGCATTGATTATCATACCGGAGGCGACGGGCGCTTTAACTATCCCCAACTTAGAATTGAAGAAAACGACGAGGAAACGCTTACGCTTGCCAAAGTATTTGGAGTGAAATTCATAAAATTTGCCAAGCAAAGAGAAAAATCGTTCAGGGAAATTGCCAATAAAATGGGTGCTAAAATTCTTCTTTACGAGGGTGGAAAAACACTTTATCTCAATAAAAAAGTAAGCAATACAGGGGTACAAGGTGCCATCAATGTAATGAGTCATCTCGGCATGAGAGATTTTAGCGGCTACACTACATTCAAAGCAAAACCAAAAGAGCAAATAATCATTCAATCTTCGACCTGGATACGTGCAAAATATTCGGGCATGTTCCGCTCCTATATAAAATTGGGAAAA